>DATMWF010000018.1:0-6600 GCA_035562675.1 Arenimonas sp.
AGCGCGGCGTCGTTTTCAAGCGCCGTTTCGCCGACGTCGGCATTGAGGTCGATGTCAGCCATCGGTGTTCCGCCACCAGTTATGCATATGCGTTTGCCATTCCCTGAAATGATGTTCGCGCTCCAGCAGGCGGCGTTGCGCCGTCTGCAGGTCCACGAAGCTGAAATGCAGTGTATCGCCCGGCTTGCATTGTGCCAAGCGCGCATGCGACACGCCGGCCACGGTGCCGAGCAGCGGGTAGCCGCCGGTGGTCTGCCGGTCGGCGGTAAGGAGGATCGGCCGGTTGTCCGGTGGCAGCTGGATCGAGCCGAATGCGACCGGGCCGGACAGCATGGACTCACTGCACGCCGGGTCGGGCAGGGCCTGCAGCAGGCGCAGACCCATGCGGTCGGCGTCTTTGCTTACCGTCCATCCGGCAGTTTGGAAGCATTCCTGCTGGCTTGGGGACAATGCCGGCCAGTGCGCACCGGGCACCACCAGCAACGGTTCCTCATCGGCAAAGGCCGGATTGGCGAAACTGGTATGCCAGCGGACCGGCTTTCCCGCAGGCGCAGGCTTGCCGCGCAATGGCAGGCGGTCGTCCTTCTGGAACCAACGTCCGTGCCAACCGCCCAGGCCTGAGCGGACGTCAGTGGCCACGCTGCCCAACACCGGCTCGGCATGGAAGCCGCCCCGCGCAGCCAGATAAGCGCGGCAGCCCTGCGCGGCGCGTCCGAATTCCAGCAGGCTTCCAGCTTCAATCCACACCGGCTGGCACAAGGGCATCGGCTGGCCGTCCAGACGTGCGCTCAAGTCGGCACCTGCCAGGGCGAACCATTGCGCGCGCAGCACACGCAGCCGGGTGTTGCTCGGCAGGATTTCCAGGAGGCCTTCGTTTTCGTCATTGGCCAACAGGGTATTTGCCACGCGCGCCGCAAAGGCATCCATCACGCCGGATGGGCTGATGCCGAGATGCTGGTAACCGAAGCGGCCCAGATCCTGCAGGCAGCAAAGTCCGGCGCTTTCGAACAGGATCATGGTTCACCGCCCTGCAGCAGGAATTCATCCCAGCCGATCGGTTTGAAACGCAATTGGTCACCGGGCTGGAGCAGGCAGGGGGGATCCTGATCCGGGTTGAACAGCGGGGTCGGTGTCCGGCCGATGATCTGCCAGCCGCCCGGCGTGCTCTGCGGATAGATGCCGGTCTGCGCGCCGCCGATGCCGACCGATCCAGCCGGCACTGCCAACCGCGGCGTCGCTTTGCGCGGCGTGTGCAGGCGCGGGTGAAGCCCGCCCAAGTAGGCGAAGCCGGGCTTGAAACCCAGGAAATACACGCGGTAGACGGCGCCGCTGTGCAACGCGACCACCTCGTCCACGCTGAGCTTGGCCTGTCCGGCCAACCAGTCGATATCAGGCGCCACGCGTGGATCGTAGCAGACCGGCAGTTCGATGGTGCGCGCGGCCACCTGCTGCAGCGATGCGCTGAAATCGGCAGCGCGGATGGCCTGCGACAGCTTTTCGAAGCCGGTATGGAAGGGCGAGTAATACACCGCCAGACTGTGATAGGCGGGAACCGTCTCCAGGATGTCCTGTGCCAGGTTCTGGAGCAGCCAATGCCTGAGCGCATGCACGCAGCGGTTGACGTCCGGATCGATGCGCGCCGCGAAGCTGACCAGCAGCGCGCTGTCGCCCAGGGGCTGGATGGCTTCGATGGCGTGCGCCTCGCGCATCGCTTACCGGCTGAGAATCAAGCGCTCAAGCAGATCGCCGCCGAGCCAGTAGCACAGCTCAGCGGGGTGCCTGATGTTCCATAAGGCGAAATCGGCGCGTTGCCCGACCGCCAGGCGGCCGCGGTCGCCCAGTCCGAGCGCCTTGGCGGCGTGCAGGGTGGCGCCGCGCAGCGCTTCTTCGGGCGTCAGCCGGAAATGCGTGCAGGCCATCGCCATCGCCAGGCGCAGGGAGAGCAGGGGCGCCGTACCGGGGTTGCAGTCGGTGGCGACCGCCATCGGCACGCCGTGTTCGCGGAAAGCCGCCATCGGCGGCAGCTTGGTTTCGCGCAGCACATGGAACGCGCCCGGCAACAGCACGGCGACGGTCCCGGCTGCGGCCATGCGGCGCACCGATTCATCGCTTGTGTATTCGACATGATCGGCAGACAGGCCGGAAAATTCCGCCACCAGCGCCGCGCCGGACAGATCGCTGAGCTGGTCGGCATGGCATTTGACCGGCAGGCCGAGCGCGCGCGCGGCCTCGAATACGCGCCGGCTCTGTGCCGACGAAAAGCCGATGCCTTCGCAGAAAACATCGACGGCATCGATGAGGCCCTCGCCGTGCAGGTGCGGCAGCCACACGCAGACCGCATCGATATAGTCATCGCTGCGCCCGGAAAATTCCGCGGGCAGGGCGTGCGCAGCCAGGTAGGTGGTCTTGACGGTAATGCCGGCATGCTCGCCCAGACGTCTGGCCACGCGCAGCATCTTGCGTTCGTTGGCCAGATCCAGGCCATAACCGGACTTGATTTCCACACAAGCCACGCCGTCGGCGATCAATGCCTGCAGGCGCGGCAGGCTCTGCGTGAACAGTTCCTCTTCGCTGGCTTCGCGCGTCGAGCGGACGCTGGACAGGATGCCGCCGCCGGCCTTGGCGATGTCTTCATAACTGGCGCCGTTCAGGCGTTGCTCGGCTTCTTCGGCGCGGTTGCCGGCGAACACCAGATGCGTGTGGCAGTCGATCAGCGCCGGTGTCAGCCAGTTGCCTTTTGCGTCAAAAGCCTGTTCCGCGTCCTGCAGCCAAATCAGGGCGTTGCCGCTGTCGGTGCCGACATAGGTTATTTCACCGTCGCGCCAGGCGATGCAGCCGTTGCGGACCATGCCGTAATCCGGTCCATCGAGGGTGACCAGGTTGGCGTTGATGATCACGCCGTGGCTGGCGCGCAGCGGCGCGTTCATCGCACCACGCCCTGTGCGGCGAAGCGGCCGTAATCCAGATCGAGTTCGTGCATGATGTCGCGCGAGTGCCCGCCCAGCGGCGGTGGCGCCTGTGTGTAGTGCACCGGCGAATCGCCGAGCTTCAAGGGGCTGGCCACCACCGGGATGCCGTCGATGTCGACGACATTGCCGTTGGCCTTGGCCAGGTTGGACGCGAGGGCCTGCTTGACCGAGTTGATCGGCGCGCACGGAATGCCGCGCGCCTCGAATGCCGAAAGCCAATGCGAGACCGGCTTTGCACCGAAAATCCGCTGCAGCAGGTCGGTGACCGTCTTGCGGTTCAATACACGCAGGCTGTTGCTGCAGAAGCGGGGGTCGGCGATCCACTCCGGATGGCCCACCACATCGCACAGGGCATGCCACAGTTTTTCGTTGGCGACGGTCAGCACGAAGGACTGGTCGGCGGCCTTGAAGGCCTGGTAGGGCACGATGCTGGCGTGTTCGTTGCCGAAGCGCGGCGCCTCCTCGCCGGTGAACAATACGCCGGCGCCGATGTTGGCCAGCCAGCTCAGTTGCGTGTCGAACAGCGACACCGCCACCTGCTGTCCGCGGCCGGTGCTGTTGCGCTGGTGCAGGGCGGCCAGGATCGCGATAACCGCGTTCTGGCCGGTGGCCAAGTCGACAACGGCCACCGCGACCTTGTTCGGTTCGCCGTCGCGTGCGCCGGTGATCGCCATCAGGCCGCCTTCGGCCTGCACCGCGTAGTCGTAGCCGGCCCGTTCGGCATCCGGCCCGGTACGGCCATAGCCGGATATCGAACAGTAAATCAGGCGTGGATTGACTGCGCTCAGCGCCGCATAGCCGACACCCAGGCGTTCGGCGGTGCCGGTGCGGAAGTTTTCGATCAACACATCGGCCTGGCGCACCAGCGCCTGGATCACCTCCGCGCTTTCCGGCTTGTGCAGGTCGATGCAGATCGAACGCTTGCCGCGGTTGGCGCAGGAGAAATACGCGGAGATCCCGCCGATGTAGGGCGGACCCATGCCGCGGGTGTCGTCGCCGTCGAACGATTCGACCTTGATCACCTCGGCGCCGAGGTCTGCCAGCGTCATGCCGCACCACGGTCCGGCCAGAACCCGCGATAGATCCAGCACCTTCAGTCCAGTCAATGCCGCCATAAATTCTCGCTTACAATAGCCCGATGAATGACCTCATTTTACCCGCAATCGCCAATACCCATAGCCATGCCTTCCAACGTGCCATGGCCGGGCTGACCGAACACCGCGGACAGGGCCAGGACAGCTTCTGGACCTGGCGCGAACTGATGTACCGTTTCGCCGGCCGGATCACCCCCGAGCAGCTGCATGCGATCGCCGCGCAGCTTTACGGCGAAATGCTGGAGGCCGGCTTCACCCAAGTCTGCGAGTTCCATTATCTGCACCATCAGCCGAACGGCAGGCCCTATGACAATCCGGCCGAGATGTCGCAGGCGATCATCCGCGCCGCGGAAGACGCCGGCATCGGCCTGACCCTGCTGCCGGTGCTGTACCAGACCGGCGGGTTCGATGGCCGTGATCTGAACGACACCCAGAAACGTTTCGCGCACAGCACCGAGGACTATCTGCGGCTGATCGAAACCCTGCGGAAACAGGAAAGCTATCTGCTGAAGATCGGCGTGGCGCTGCACAGCCTGCGCGCGGTGCCTGAGCATACCCTGACCGAATTGCTGCCGGTGCTGGCCCGCGAGAAACTGCCGGTGCATATCCACATCGCCGAGCAGGTGGCCGAGGTCAACGAATGCCTGGAGATCCGCGGCGCGCGGCCGGTGCAATGGCTGCTCAACCACGCCGATGTCGATGAAAACTGGTGTCTGGTGCACGCCACGCATATGGACGCCAGGGAAACCAAGGCGTTGGCGAAGACCAATGCGGTGGTTTCCATCTGTCCAAGCACCGAAGCCAATCTGGGCGACGGGTTCTTTCCGCTCAAGGACTACCTCAAACACAAAGGGCGCTGGTCGGTGGGTACCGATTCCAATGCCTCGGTGTCGCTGGTGGAGGAGCTGCGCTGGCTGGAATACGGCCAACGTCTGAAGCATCAGCAGCGCAACCTGGCCGCAAGCGCCACACAACCGGCGGTGGGCGCACATCTGCTGGCCGGTGCCGCGGCCGGTGGCTGGCAGGCCAGCGGGGTGGAGCAGCGCGACGACAGCATCACATTGGACGCCGATGCCCCGGCCCTGTTTCACGCCCATGCCGACGACCTGGCCGACCGCTTCGTATTCGCCGGCAACCGGCCGCTGGTGCGCACCGTCAAGGCCCTTGGCATGGTGCGTGTGGAAGGCGGCGAACACGTGTTCCGCCGGCCGTTCGAGGCGGCCTATAAATTGGCGCTGGGCCAGCTTTTGGCGTAAGCTGACGGTCGACCGCTCGGGATACTTGAGGAGATTCTGGCCATGTTCTTTTTACTGCTTGCTGCCGCGTTGAGCCAGGCTCCGGCCGCCCCCGTGCAGGCCGCACCGTCCGTTGCCGCCGCGCCCGATGCGATCACCGCGCCGATAACGCCTGCCGATGCCAAAGAGGCCAAGAAATCCGCCAAGAACGATGCGCCCATCGGCTGCGTGGCGCGAACCGGTTCACGCATCCGCCGCCATGACAAAGCCAACTGCGATAACGGCCGCTCGATCAGCGGCGAGGACATCGAACGCGCCGGTGGCCAGATCGCGCCGTTCGTGGCACCGGCAATCCCGGCTGCGGCAGGGAACTGATTTAAGAACCGTTATAATGGGGGCTCTGACTCAGGAGCCTGCCATGTCCACTTCCCGTTACGACGCCTCGCGCGTCATCCGCGCCCCGCGCGGCACCACGCTGACCTGCAAATCCTGGTTGACCGAAGCCGCCTACCGGATGATCCAGAACAACCTGGACGCCGAAGTGGCCGAAGACCCGAAAGCCCTGGTGGTGTACGGCGGCATCGGCCGCGCCGCCCGTGATTGGGCCTGTTTCGATAAAATCCTGGATACCCTGAAAGAACTGAATGACGACGAAACCCTGCTGATCCAGAGCGGCAAGCCCGTCGGCGTGTTTCCCTCGCACCCGGACGCGCCGCGCGTGCTGCTGGCCAACTCCAACCTGGTGCCGCATTGGGCGACCTGGGAACACTTCAACGAACTGGATGCCAAGGGCCTGATGATGTACGGCCAGATGACCGCCGGTTCGTGGATCTACATCGGTTCGCAGGGCATCGTGCAGGGCACCTATGAAACCTTCGTGGAGATGGGCCGCCAGCACTACGCCGGCGACCTGACCGGCAAGTGGATCCTGACCGCCGGCCTGGGCGGCATGGGCGGCGCGCAGCCTTTGGCGGCAAGCATGGCCGGCGCCTGTTCGCTGAACATCGAATGCCAGCAGTCGCGCATCGACATGCGCCTGAAAACCCGTTACGTGGACGAGCAGGCCGATGACCTGGATGACGCCTTGGCGCGCATTGAAAAATACTGCGCCGAGGGCCGGGCGGTTTCCGTGGCGTTGCTCGGCAATGCCGCGGAAATCCTGCCGGAACTGGTCCGCCGCGGTGTCCGTCCGGATGCGGTGACCGACCAGACCTCGGCCCACGACCCGCTGCACGGCTACCTGCCGATGGGCTGGACCTGGGAGCAGTACGTGGACGAGCAGAAGCACAGTCCCGCCAAGGT
>DATMWF010000019.1:0-2423 GCA_035562675.1 Arenimonas sp.
GCCGACATCTACGGCCAAGGCCGTTCGGAGAGCCTGTTCGGTGCCGCCATGGCAAGCCTTGGCGTCAAACGCGAAGACATCGTGATCCAGAGCAAGTGCGGCATCCGCAACGGCTTTTACGATTCCAGCAGGGCACATATCCTGGCGTCCGTCGATGGCAGCCTGAAACGCCTGGGTACGGAGTACCTGGACATCCTGCTGCTGCATCGGCCCGATGCCCTGATGGAACCCGGCGAAATCGGCGAGGCGTTCTCCGAACTGCGGGAAAGCGGCAAGGTCAGGCACTTCGGGGTCAGCAATTTCAGGCCGAGCCAGATCGAACTGCTCGGAAAACACCTGCCGATGCCGCTGATCGCCAACCAGCTGCAGTTCGGCCTGGCGCACACCGGCATGCTGGACAGCGGCATCAACGCCAACCTGCGTAATGAGGGCGCCTTGGACCGCGACGGCGACGTGCTCGGGTACAGCCAATTGCACGGCATCCGCATCCAGGCCTGGTCACCGCTGCAGTTCGGTTTTTTCGAGGGCAACTTCATCGACCATCCCGGCTTTCCGGAACTCAACAGGGTCTTGGCCGATCTGGCCGATGGCTACGGCTGTACGCCGGCCGCGCTGGCCATCGCCTGGATACTGCGGCATCCGGCCGGCATGCAGGCCATTCTGGGCACCAGCCAACCCAAGCGTCTGCTGCAGCTCGTCAAAGCAGGCACCATCACCCTGAGCCGCGAGCATTGGTATGCCCTGTACCGCGCGGCCGGCAACAGCCTGCCCTGAGTCCGCGCAAATGCGGCTGCGCAAGGGCATGGCCGCGCCCAAATCACTTGCCGATAACCGGCGACTAGACTACTCTTCAAAGACCTAACCCTCGGACGCGTACATGAGTGCAATCCTCTTCGGCCTTTTCGGACTCTGCAGCCTGCTGGCCATCGCCTGGCTTTTTTCCAACAATAAACGCAGGGTCGATTGGCGCTTGGTGGTCACCGGGGTGGTCCTGCAGATCGCGTTCGCGTACTTCGTGCTGCTGACCGATTCCGGCAGCGCCATCTTCGAAGGGCTGGGCAAACTGTTCGTGACCCTGATCAACTTCACCAACGAAGGCTCGAAAATGATCCTCGGCGGCTTCGCCGACCAGGACAAATACGGCTTCGTGTTCATCTTCCATGCGCTGCCGACGGTCATCTTCTTCGCCTCGTTCATGGCCGTGCTGTACCACCTCGGCGTGATGCAGTGGATCGTCAAGATCATGGCGCTGGCCATCACCAAGCTGATGCGCGTGTCCGGCGCGGAAACCACCAGCGTCTGCGCCAGCGTGTTCATCGGACAGACCGAAGCGCCGCTGACCGTCAGGCCGTACATCAACCGGATGACCGACTCCGAACTGCTGACCATGATGATCGGCGGCATGGCGCATATCGCCGGCGGCGTCATGGCGGTGTACATCGGCATGCTGGCCGGCACCGATCCTGCCCTGCAGCAGATGTACGCCAAACACTTCCTGGCCGCCTCGATCATGGCCGCGCCGGCGACGCTGCTGATCGCCAAGATCCTGATCCCGGAAACCGGCCAGCCGCTGACCCGCGGCACGGTCACCGTGCATGTCGAAAAGGACAGCGCGAACATCATCGACGCCGCCGCCGGCGGCGCCTCCGACGGCATGAAGCTGGCCATCAACATCGCCGCCATGCTGCTGGCGTTCGTGGCGCTGATCGCGATGATCAATTCGGTCATCGGCTGGGTCGGCGACTGGCATGCGGGCGGCTACCAAAGCCTGAACATGATGCTGAACGAAGGCGCCGCCGCCGGCGCCACGCCCATCAAGCTCAACCTCGGCCTGATTCTCGGTTACATCCTGGCGCCGATAGCCTGGGTCATCGGCATTGAATGGGACGATGCCATCATCGCCGGCGGCCTGATCGGCCAGAAAGTGGTGCTGAACGAATTCATCGCCTACCTGCAGCTGGCGCAGACCCCGGTCGGCACCGGTGTCGGCGCCATCAGCGAACACTCGCGCCTGATCCTGACCTACGCCTTGTGCGGCTTCGCCAATTTCGCCTCGATCGCCATCCAGATCGGCGGCATCGGCAGCCTGGCGCCGGAACGCCGCGCTGACCTGGCACGTTTCGGCATGCGCGCGGTGCTCGGCGGCTCGATCGCCACCCTGATGACCGCGACCATCGCCGGCGTGCTGCTGACATTGGGCGGCTGACATGCTGATCGTGCTGGGCTCCTACAACCAGGACCTGGTCTGGCGCACGGCCCGCTTTCCTCAAGCCGGTGAAACCCTGACCGGCCTGTTTTCGCAGGGCCCGGGCGGCAAAGGCTTCAATCAGGCCATGGCCGCGCACCGGCTCGGCTGCGCCACCCTGTTCATCGCCGCCATCGGAGACGATGCCCTGGGCGACAACGCCAAAGCGCTGGCGGCT
>DATMWF010000020.1:0-5969 GCA_035562675.1 Arenimonas sp.
ATGGTCGCCAGCGACCGCCTGTCGGCGTTCGATGTGGTGCTGCCTGACCCGATCCCGGGCAAGGGCGAAATGCTGTGCCAGATCTCCAACTTCTGGTTCGCGCAGACCGCGCACCTGTGCCCGAACCACCTGACCCACGAAACGGTCGCGTCGGCCCTGCCGGCCGGCGCCGAGCTGGCCCTGTATGCGAAACGCTCGGTGGTCGCCAAGAAACTCAAGGCCCTCCCGGTGGAGGCCATAGCACGCGGCTACATCATCGGCTCGGGCTGGAAGGACTACCAGGCCACCGGCGCGATCTGCGGCATCGCCCTGCCGCCGGGCCTGCGTCAGGCAGAGCAACTGCCTGAGCCGATCTTTACGCCCAGCACCAAGGCAGCGGTCGGTGACCACGACGAAAACGTCGGCTTTGATGTCATTGTCGACAAGATCGGCCTTGACCTGGCGGAGCAGGTGCGCGACAAGACCCTGGAAATCTACGCCTTCGCTTCCCGTCTGGCGGCCGAAAAAGGCATCATCATCGCCGATACCAAGCTGGAGTTCGGGCTGGACGAACACGGCACGCTGCACGTGATGGATGAAATGTTGACCCCGGACTCCTCGCGCTTCTGGCCGGCCGATTCCTATAAGGTCGGCATCAGCCCGCCCAGCTACGACAAGCAGTTCGTGCGTGATTACCTGGAAACCCTGGACTGGGACAAGACGGCCCCCGGACCGCACGTACCGGCCGAAATCATCGCCGCCACCCGTGCCAAGTACGCGGAAGCCCTGTTACGCTTAGCCAACATCACCGTAGAGTGATCCATGCGCCGCATCGACGTACTGCCCAGCAATCATTCCAACGACCGTCAAAATCCGTCCAACCGGTGCGTGCAGGGTATCTGTGTGCCACTGCCCGGCTTGCCACGGGTTCTGAACAAACTGTTCAAGAAGGCCGGCATTGCCATCTAGCCACGGCCGGCTGAGCGGACGTGAGCTCGGCCTGGTCGCCTTGATCTGCCTGGCCTGGGCCGGCAATTTCATCACCTCGAAACTTGCGCTGCAGGAAATCCCGCCGTTCCTGTTCACCTCCCTGCGCCTGCTGCTGCTGTGCATCGTGCTGGGCGCATTCCTGAAGATTCCCGACCGCGCCATCTGGAAGCGGCTCGGGTTGATCGCCCTGTTCAACGGCGTGCTGCACTTCGGCCTGAACTTCTGGTCGATCAAGCTATCGAGCAACATCGCTTCGCCGGCTATCGTGATGCAGAGCTATGTGCCGATGGTGGCGCTGCTGGCCTGGTGGCTGCTCGGCGAGAAATTCCACTGGCGCACCGGCACCGCCATCGCGGTCAGCTTCCTCGGCGTGCTGGTGCTCGGCCTGGATCCCGACATCATCAACGATCCCGCGCCAGTACTGATCATGCTGGTGTCAGCGCTGTGCATCGCGTTTGGCACCATCGCCATGCGCGGCCTGAAGATGGACCTGATCCAGCAGCAGGGCTGGACCGCCGTACTGGCCATCCTGCCTATCTCGCTGATCAGCCTGGGGGCAGAGGGCAACCCGATGCCGTACATCACGCAGGCCAGTCCGCAGGCTTGGTTCGGTGTCATCTACGCCGCGCTGATCGCGTCCCTGGTCGGCCATGGCCTGTTTTTCGTCCTGATCAAACGCCACCCGGTGGCCTTGATCACGCCCTATCTGCTGCTGGCGCCCCTTTTGGCGTCCATCCTGGGGGTCGTATTCCTGCATGACAAAGTCGGCGTCCGGGTCTGGATCGGCGGTGCGTTGGTGCTCGGCGGCGTCCTGGCGATTGCGCTGCGCAACCTGCAGAAAGCCAAGCCGGAACCGCCGGTGGCGGCGGACCTGGTCTAATCCCGCGTGAGCATCCGCTGCCAAAGGCCGGCATGACGCCGGCCTTTGGCGTTTGGGGCGTCAGTGCTGCGCAGACGAAGCGGCACCACGCGACTTCCACAGCGAAAAGAGTACACCGCCCAGCAGCAGGCCGAAGGTCACCACAAGGCTGATCTCGGCTGGCATCTTGCCCTCCCACAACCAATCGCCCAGAAAGATTTTCGAGCCGATGAAGATCAGTACGAAGGCCAACGCGTATTTGAGGTAATGGAAGCGGTGGACCATCGCAGCCAATGCGAAGTAAAGCGCGCGCAGGCCCAGAATGGCGAAGATGTTCGAGGTATAGACAATGAACGGATCGGGCGTGATGGCGAATATGGCGGGCACCGAGTCAATCGCGAACACCAAGTCGGCAATCTCCACCAGCACCAGGCACATGAACAGCGGCGTGGCGAACCAGGTCAGCTTGCCGGTGGTGCTGTCGGGCAGTTTCACCCAGAACCGCTCGCCATGCTGCTCCGGGGTCACGCGCATGCGCTTCTGCAGGAACTTCAACGCGGCGTTGTTGGAAATGTCGGGCTCATCGTTGATGGCGAATAGCATCTTCACGCCGGTAGCGACCAGAATGAGCGCGAACACGTACAGGATCCAAGCGAAATTCATCACCAGCGCCGCACCTAGTCCGATCATGATGCCACGCAGGACGATGACGCCGATGATTCCCCAAAACAGCACACGGTGTTGATAGATCCGCGGCACCGCGAAATAAGTGAAGATCATCGAGATGACGAACACGTTGTCCATCGCCAGCGCCTTTTCCACCAGGTAGCCGGTAATGTAGAGCGTCGTCGCCTCCCAGGCGCGGGCTTCGGGGGTGGGCAGGCTGCCAATCTGCGGGTCAATCGCCTGCTCGCCGGCGTAGAAGTAATAAATCCACCACACCGCGACCGCCCACAACAGGCCCAGGCCGATGTAAAGCGCGGACATCCACAGGCTTTCCTTTACTCCAATCTCATGCGTCTCCTTGTGCATGACGCCCAGGTCAAAAACCAATATGGCCAGCACAGCCAAGATGAAGGCCAGCCACACCCAGACAGGCATACCCAACCATAACTCAGATAAAGTTTCCAAGATTTCTCTCCGTCGATTTACAGGGGGAACTCCCTAACGGAGGCACACGGGTCCATGTCACGGATTCGCGCTGCGCGGGCCTCAATTAAGGAACTCGACTCCGACATCGTCATGCATTGCACATGACCAGAGGGGCCCGCAGTCGAGTTTAGAGAATCGCCGGTAACGTGTGAAGTTTATGTGAAAGGGCGCAGCGTCCCGGCATGGATGCGCGGAATCGACCAAAGGCCATCGGCAATAATGAAAACGGGCCGAAGCCCGTTTTCATTGCCGCACACATGAGCGGATGTCTTAGACTTCGGCCACCCAGTCGTCTTTTTCGTTCGGGCGCATGATCCAGCGGCACAGCGCCGGCAGGAACACGATCGCCGCGACCATGTTGACCACGAACATGAAGGTCAGCATCACGCCCATGTCGGCCTGGAACTTCAGGTCGGAGAAGATCCACATGGCCACGCCCACCGCCAGGGTCAGCGCGGTGTAGAAGATGGCGATGCCGGTGGTCTTCAGCGCGATGAAGTAGCTTTCCGACAGGGTCTTGCCCTGGTTCATGGCTTCGCGCATGCGGGCGAAGATGTAGATGCCGTAGTCCACACCGATGCCGACGCCGAGCGCGACCACGGTCAGGGTGTTGACCTTCATGCCGATGCCGAGCTGCACCATCAGGCTGTGGCCGAGTTCGGTCACCATCATCAGCGGCAGGGCCACGCACAGCGCGGCGCGCCAGCTCTTGAAGCTGATCCAGCACATCAGGAACACCGCGCCGTACAGCAGATACAGGATCCAATGCTCTTTCTCGCGGACCGTATCGTTGGTGGCGGCCTGCACGCCGAGCGGACCGGTGGCCATGCGGAAGTTGACCTGGTCGGTGGTGTATTCCTCGCCGTTCTCCTGCGCCTTGGCCACGGCGGCGTCGCGCTTCTTGGCGAAGCCGACTTCATAGGCCTTGTTCTCGGTGCGGAACTTGCGGGTTTCGGCCACGATGCGGTCGATGGTGGTCGAGGTGTGGTCCTTGGTGAAGATGGTCACCGGCATCGCCGAGCAGTCCGCGTTCAGCAGGCCGGAATCGGTTTCGAAGCTCTGCGTCGACTGGCGCAGGGTGTCCGGATCGCGCGGCAGCACGTTCCAGCGCGGCGAGCCGTCGTTCCAGCCGGCATTGACCCGCTTGGCGGCCATCGGCAGGGTGATGACCTGCTCAACGCCCTCCACGTTGGTCATATGCCAGGCGTAGCGGTCGATGGTTTCCATGGCCTTGTAGCTGGTGGTGCAGGCTGACGGGCCGGCCTCCACAATCACGTTCATGGTATCGACGCCGAGCGCGAATTTGCTGCTGATCAGGCGCGCATCCTGGTTGTAACGCGCTTCAGGGCGAAGCTCGGCCACACCCTGCTGGGCATCGCCGATCATCACGTTGTTGCCGTACATCCAGGCGCCGGCCCAGACGATGGCGCCGATGACCAGCACGAACGCCGCCGCTTTCGGGCGCGACAGCTTGGACAGGGCCACCCAGATCTTGTCGAACTGGGTCAGCTGGCGCAGGCGGAAATCCCGCTTTTTATCCAGATTGCGCAGCTTGGTGTAGCTGAGCAGGATCGGCAGCAGCACCAGGTCGGTCAGGATGGTCAGCGCCACGCCGACGGTGGCGGTGATCGCCAGTTCGCGGATCATCTGGATCGGGATGATCATGATCGCGCCGAAGCCGATGCAGCCGGCCAGAAGCGCCACGGTGCCCGGAATCAGCAGCGCCTTGAAGCTGCGGTGCGCGGCGGTGATCGGATCGACCGCCTGCACGGCGCGTGCGCGCAGTTCCTCGACCGTGCCCTCTTCCAGGCCGCCGAAGAATATCTCGCCGCGGAAGCGGTTGATCATCTGCTCGCCGTGGCTGACCGCGATCGCGAAGATCAGGAACGGCGTCAGCATGTTCATCGGATCTATGCCGAAGCCCATCAGTTTCAGCGCGCCCAGCATCCAGACCACCGAAACCAGCGCCGACAGCACGGTCAGGGAGGCCAGCTTGGCCGAGCTGGAATACAGGAACAGCAGGATCCAGGTGAAGGCGATGGTGATCAGGAAGAACTTGATCACGCTCATCGCGCCGTCGGAGATGTCGCCGACCATCTTGGCGAAACCGATGATGTGTACGCTGGTGGTGTCGTTTTCGTATTTCGTGCGGATGGCTTCCAGCTGCTTGGCCACCGCTTGGTAATCAAGCTTGTTGACCTCGCTTTCGGGAATCAGATCGGCCCAGACCATCGAGCCGGAATAATCCTTGGCGACCAGACGGCCGACGATGCCGGCCTTGGCGATATTGCCTTTGATCTTGTCGAACTGCTCCGGCGTGGCCTCGAAACCCTGCAGGTTGGGGGTGAAATCCTGCGGAATGACGTTGCCGCCGCTCAGCCCGTCCTCGACCACTTCGATGAAGCGCACGTTTGGGGTGAACAGCGAGCGCGCCTTGGCGTCGTCGGTGGCGTCAAGGTTGATGACGTCGTTGGTGACGTTCTCCAGGGTGGCCATGTACTCTTTCGAGAAGATGTCGCCGTCCTTGGCCATGACCGCGATCAGCACGCGGTTGGCGCCGCCGAAATCGGCCTGGTAGTCGGTGAAGGTGCGCATGAATTCATGCTGCAGCGGCACCTGTTTGTTGAAGCCGGCGTCGACTTTCAGCTGACTGCCGAAATAGGCCATGGCCGCGGTGACCAGCACGAAAAACGCCAGTACGAAGGCGCGGTTCTTGAAGATGAGGTGTTCAGCGAAGCTGTCGAATTTGCTCATGGTGTCTTTCTCACTGAACGGAGGTGTTGACGGCGCCCAGGTCCGACGTCAGCAGGACGCCGGTCGCGGACGGCACGGCGGCGGAGAAGCCCGGATTCTGGCCGCTCTGCAGCTGGATACTGCGTGCACTGAAGGCGCTTTGACCTGCCTTGCGGAAGACCAATGTGCCGTTGCCGCCGACCAGGACTACGCTGCCGTCGGCGGTGACGGTGCCGCCGATCAGGCTGGTTCCGGT
>DATMWF010000021.1:0-1794 GCA_035562675.1 Arenimonas sp.
CACCTGGAACGCCGTATGCCTGGCCGACATGGGCGATACCGGTGCCGCCTTCGTGGCGCTGCCGCAGATTCCGCCGCGCAACGTGACCTGGACCAAGGTCGGCAAATGGGTGCATCTGGCGAAAATCGGCTTTGAGAAATATTTCCTGTACAAGATGCGTAACGGCACTTCCGAACCGATCTACGAAAAATACGTGATGAGCCTGCTCGGCATAGAGCGCCTTAAATAACCCATACCTACTGAAGGAGCTTCTTATGAATCTTGACCGCGCCGTGATGGCATTCGCCGGAGTGATGATCCTGGTCAGCATGCTGTTGGCCTATTTCGTGTCGCCGCTGTGGATGTGGTTCACCGTCTTCATCGGACTGAACCTGTTCCAGGCCAGCCTGACCGGCTTCTGCCCCGCCGCCTGGCTGTTCAAGCTGCTCGGCGTGCCGGCCGGCAACCATTTCAAATAACCAGCACAACGCAGAACCACAGAGTAAACCATGAAAATCCGTGTCATCAGCATTGTCTTGACCATGACCATAGCGGCCTGCAGTCCCTCGCCGGAAAGCGCCCCGGTGATGGATACCCGCGCCATCAACACCTTGGATCTGCAGGCCCAGGCCCAGGCCGGCATCAGCCAATGGGATGGCGTCATCGAAGCCGTGCAGCAGGCCGACCTGACCGCGCAGACCGCCGGACGGGTCGGTTCGGTGCTGGTGGACGTCAATGACGCCGTGCAGCCGAACCAGCTGTTGCTGCGGCTGACCGGAGTCGAGCAGCAGGCCGGCGCCAACGCCGCGCTGGCGCAGGTGGCGGCGGTCAAGGCGCAGGCGCTGGAAGCGGAAAGCACTTACCGCCGGTATGCCGGGCTGGCGGCTAAGCAGTTCGTATCCAAGCAGCAGCTCGATCAGGCGCTGGCGGCCCGCAACGCCGCGCGGGCGCAGGTGCTGGCAGCCGAAGCGCAGGCCGCGCAGGCCATGCAGCAGAACGATTACACGCAGGTGCGCGCGCCGTTCGCCGGCATCGTCTCCGAGCGGTTGGTCGAGCCGGGTGAAAGCGTGACCCTGGGCCAGCCCCTGCTGCGCGTGTTCAACCCGGCACAGCTGCGGATCCAGGTGCAGGTTCCCCAGCGTGTCGCCGATGTGCTGCGCCAGAATCCCGAGGCCGACATCCTCCTGGACGACGGCGTGACGCTTCCGGCCGAACAGGTCGTGGTGTATCCCAGCGCCGATGCCCAGGCGCACAGCGTGACCGTGCGCGTACTGTTGCCGAAAACCGGCAAAGCCCTCAAGCCCGGCCAGGTCGCCAAGGTGGTATTCGCCATCGCTGCCGGCAGCGAGGCGCTGTGGCTGCCGGAGTCCGCCATCTGGCGCCGCGGCGAACTCAGCGGCGTCTATGTGGTGACCGACAAAACCGTGCTGCTGCGTCAGCTGCGTCTGGGTGAAACCCGCGCCGGCCGGGTCGAAGTACTGTCGGGCGTGACCGCCGGCGAACGCATCGCCGCGGATCCGGCGCAGGCCGCCTTGGCCCTGGCGGCGTTCAAGACCAAGGTGGAGCGCTGAGATGGCGGTTGACGCGCCGCTCGGCATCTCCGGGCGCCTGGCCAAGCGCTTCCAGAACAATCCGCTGACGCCGATCCTGGCCATCCTCGGCATGTTGCTCGGCCTGGTCGCGGTGTTGATCACCCCGCAGGAAGAAGAGCCGCAGATCGACGTGACCATGGCCAATGTGTTCGTGCCGTTTCCCGGCGCGTCCAGCAAGCAGGTCGAGCAGCTGGTCAGTTTCCCCTTGGAGAAAAAGCTCTCG
>DATMWF010000022.1:0-6055 GCA_035562675.1 Arenimonas sp.
CGCATGGAGCTTGAATCCGCGCAGCGCAAGCAGGACATCGCGCTGATGAGCGAAATCCAGTACGGCCGCATTCCGGAACTGGAAAAGCAGCTGAAGGCGGCTTCCGAAGTCGAAACCCAGGGCTTCAAGCTGCTGCAGGACAAAGTCACCGCCGATGAAATCGCCGAGGTGGTGTCGCGCTGGACCGGCATTCCGGTCAGCAAGATGCTGGAAGGCGAACGCGACAAACTGATGCGCATGGAAGACGAGCTGCACAAGAAGGTGATCGGCCAGGATGAAGCGGTCACTTCGGTATCGGCCGCCATCCGGCGTTCGCGCGCCGGCCTGTCCGATCCCGACAGGCCGAACGGCTCGTTCCTGTTCCTGGGCCCGACCGGCGTCGGCAAGACCGAGCTGTGCAAGACGCTGGCCGAATTCCTGTTCGACAGTCCGGACGCCATGGTGCGCATCGACATGAGCGAGTTCATGGAAAAGCATTCGGTCTCGCGCCTGATCGGCGCGCCGCCGGGCTATGTCGGCTATGAGGAAGGCGGCTATCTGACCGAAGCCGTGCGCCGCCGTCCGTATTCGGTGATCCTGCTCGATGAAGTGGAAAAAGCGCATCCGGATGTGTTCAACATCCTGCTGCAGGTCCTCGATGACGGGCGGCTGACCGATGGCCAGGGCCGCACCGTGGATTTCCGCAACGCGGTGATCGTGATGACCTCCAATCTCGGCTCGCAGCAGATCCAGGAGATCGCCGACCGGCAGGGCCTGACTCCGGAAGCCTACACGCAGATGAAAGCCTCGGTGATGGCCTCGGTGCAGGCGCATTTCCGTCCCGAATTCATCAACCGCCTGGACGACATCGTGGTATTCCACCCGCTGGCCGCCGAGCACATCCGCCGGATCGCCGATATCCAGACCCGCTCGCTGGCCAAACGCCTGGGCGAGCGCGGCATCAAGCTGCAGCTCAGCGAAAAGGCGCTGGATCTGCTCGGCTCGGCCGGCTTCGATCCGGTGTACGGCGCCCGTCCGCTCAAGCGCGCCATCCAGCAGCTGCTGGAAAATCCGCTGGCCAACAGGATCCTGTCCGGTTCCTACGTGTCCGGCGATGTGGTGCATGTCGATGCCGACGGTTCAGGGCTGGTGTTCAACGCCTGATCGCCTGCAAGCCGCCAAGGGGGCCGGAGCATTCGCTTTACTCCGGCCCCTTTTTTATTCACAATGATTCGATTCGCGCATCGGCGCGCCACGGCATTGAGGAACAGGCATGACGGCATTGGACACCAACAGCAGGAGCGGCGCCGAGAAGCTCGCGATCTATATCATCATCGCGATGGTCCTGGGCATCGGCTTCGGCTGGCTGGTCAACAAACAGATGATCGACGTCGACATGTCCTATGTGTCGCTGCTGTCGACCCTGTTCCTGCGCGCCATCAAGATGATCATCGCGCCGCTGGTGTTCTCGACCCTGGTCATCGGCATCGCGCACATGGGCAACACCGGCGGCATCGGCCGGGTCGGGATGAAGGCGCTGGGCTGGTTCGTCATCGCGTCGCTGATATCGCTGTTCCTGGGGCTGGTGTTCGCCAACCTGCTGGAGCCGGGCGCCGGCGCCGGCCTGCTGCCGCCGAACGCCGAACAGATCGCCGCCAGCAAGGCCAAGCTGGACAGCTTCCAGACCGGCGTGCACGATTCCGGTTTCGTGGCCTTCGTCACCAACCAGCTGATCCCGACCTCGATCATCAACGCCGCCGGCGGCAATGCGCTGGGCGAGAACAAGCTCCTGCAGATCGTGGTGTTCTCGCTGTTCTTCGGTGTGGCGCTGGGTTCCTTGGGCAAGGCCGGCCAGGCCCTGCAGGACATGATCGAGCAGCTTTCGCACGTGATGATCAAGATCACTGGCTATGTGATGGTGTTCGCGCCGTTCGCGGTGTTCGCCGCCATGGCCAGCGCGGTCGCCAACCAGGGCCTCGGCATCCTGCTGACCTATTTCAAGTTCATGGGCAGCTTCTACCTGGCGCTGACCGTGCTGTGGCTGGCGCTGGTGCTGGTGGGGTACGCCTTCCTGCACAAACGCATCTTCAAGCTCCTGCGCGAGATCAAGGAAGCGTTCTTCCTGTCGTTCGCCACGGCCTCTTCCGAGGCGGCCTATCCGAAGATCCTCGACGCCCTCGACCGTTTCGGCGTCAGCCGCAAGATCTCCAGTTTCGTGATGCCGCTGGGCTATTCGTTCAACCTCGACGGCTCGATGATGTACTGCGCGTTCGCCTCCATCTTCATCGCGCAGGTGTACGGCATCGACATGCCGGTCAGCACCCAGATCGCCATGCTGCTGACCCTGATGGTGACCTCCAAGGGCATGGCCGGCATTCCGTCCGCGTCACTGGTGGTGATCGCCGGGACGCTCGCGCAGTTCGGCCTGCCGGTGGAGGGCATGGTGCTGATCCTGGGCATCGACCGCTTCCTGGACATGGGCCGCTCGGCCACCAATGCGGTCGGCAACTCCATCGCCTCGGCGGTCATCGGCAAATGGGAGGGCGAGCTGCTCAGCGAGGAAGACGCCGCCAAACGCCGGTTGGCCATCGGGCCGGATGTCTGAAGACGAAAAAAGCCGGATGCGATCCGGCTCTTTCATGGTCACCCGCCAAGCGCTAGGCGTGATACGGGCGGCTGAGTTCGTGCACGGCATCGACCAGCACCTTCACGTGCTCCGGGTCCATATCGGGCGACATGCCGTGCCCGAGGTTGAACACATGGCCTGAACCGTGGCCGTAGCTGGCCAGGGTGCGCGCCACTTCGGCGCGGATGGTTTCGGGATTGGCATACAGCGTGACCGGGTCCAGATTGCCCTGCAGGGCGACCTTGCCGCCGGTGCGGCGGCGCGCCTCTTCCAGCGACACCAGCCAATCCACGCCGACGCCCTCGGCGCCGCTGGCGGCCAATTCTTCCAGATACGGCGCATTGCCTTTGCCGAACAGGATCAACGGCGTGTTGTCATCGCCTTCGCCGCGCGGGAATTCCTGCGCGATCCGGTTTAAATAGCGCAGCGAGAACTCACGGTAGGTATGCGGGGCCAGCACGCCGCCCCAGGTGTCGAACACCATCAGCGCCTGCGCACCGGCGGCGCGCTGCGCGCTCAGGTAGGCGATCACCGAATCGGTGACCACGTCCAGCAGCTGGTGCATGAGTTTCGGTTCGTTCAGCGCCAGTGACTTGACGCGCGCGTAGTTGGCCGAACCGCCGCCTTCGACCATGTAGCACGCCAGCGTCCACGGGCTGCCGGAAAAACCGATCAGCGGCACCCGGCCGTGCAGTTCCCTGCGGATCAGGCTGACCGCATCCATCACATAGCGCAGTTCGCTGCCCATGTCCGGCACGGCCAGTTTGGCGATGTCGGCGGCGCTGCGCACCGGGCGCGCGAAGCGCGGACCTTCGCCCTCGGCGAAGCTCAGCCCCAGGCCCATGGCGTCCGGAATGGTCAGGATGTCGGAAAACAGGATGGCGGCATCCAGATCGAAGCGCGCCAGCGGCTGCAGGGTGACTTCGCAGGCCAGTTCGGGATTGGTCGCCAGACCCATGAAACTGCCGGCGGTGGCGCGGGTGGCGCGGTATTCCGGCAGATAACGGCCGGCTTGACGCATCAGCCAGACCGGCGTGGCATCGACCGGTTTGCCGGCGATGGTATCGAGAAAACGGGTATTCATGGTTTGGGTTCCGCCACGCCTTGGATGAACATGACCTGGAAACCCTTCTTGGCGTGCGCGGCGCGCGCTTTCTCGAAGGCCTCGATGGCGGAATCGGTTTCCAGGAACTGTTCGCGTTTGAGTTGGCTCTTGCCGCCGATCAGGCCGGATTCACGCAGCAAGGTCCAGCCACCCAGCAGGTCCTGCTGCAGGCTGATGCTGACATAGCGGGGTGATTCCTGCCCTTGGGGAGGTTGTTGCATTAAAACGCGCATAGACGCCTATTGTAACGCGATTTGCCGCCAGCCAGCTTCCGCCTTACCGGATGACCGCGTAGTAGGCCACGTAAAACCAGGAGAAAAAGCCATGCACGACCGCCCACAGGATGGATTTGTTGACGCTCCACGAGATGGTGATCGCCAAAGCGGTACCGAAACCGATACCGGCCTTGATGGTGGTGATGGCGGCGTTCACGACCGGCAGGTGGTGATGCCGAACGGCAGGTAGGCCGGGCACCAGCGCATGAACGCGGTGGCCAGCGGAACCAGGCCGATGGCGCCCAGCCAGTTCTGCGCGAAGAAGCCCCAGGCGATGATGCCGAGGCCCAGTACGATGCGGATGAGGCGGTCTGCGTTGCCGACATTCTGTTTCATGGGGATTCTCCTGTTGAGGTCACTGTACTTTACAGCCTGCCGGCGGATGGGCGTTGACCCAGATCAAATGCCTGCGCTTAGCTTAGTGCGTTGTCCAGAAAATGCAATATGCCCTCGGCGGACGCGTTCGGATGCACATAGCACGACCCGATGCCGCGCCAAAGCACCAAACGCAGCTCGCCGTGCCGGGCTTTTTTGTCGAGGCGCATTTTATCGACGATCCGTTCCGGGTCCATGTCGGCCGGCAGCTGCGTGGGCAGGCCGAATCCCTGTAGAAGGCGCTTGAGCCGCTCGGCGTCGTCTTGCCCGGCCAGTTCAAGGTGCGCCGAATACCCGGCAGCCAGGACCATGCCGATGGCAACCGCTTCGCCATGCACCAGGGTGCCGTACTCCAGCAGCACTTCCAGGGCGTGCCCGAAGGTGTGGCCGAAGTTGAGCAGGGCGCGGTCGCCCTGTTCGGTCTCATCGCGGGCCACGATCTCGGCCTTCAGCCTGCAGCTTCTGGCGATGGCCTGCTCGACGGTGGCCGGATCCTTCGCAGCCAGCGCCGCCGCATGGGTTTCCAGCCAGGTGAAGAAGTCATCGCCGGCGATTGCGCCGGCTTTCACCACTTCGGCCAGGCCGGCTTTGTATTCGCGATCGGGCAGGGTATCCAATACCTCGGGATCGATCCAGACCGCCTTCGGCTGATGGAATGCGCCGGCCAGGTTCTTGCCGGCCGGCAGGTCGACGGCGGTCTTGCCGCCGACCGAAGAATCCACCATGGCCAGCAGTGACGTGGGCACTTGGATGAACGCTATGCCGCGCATATAACAGGCCGCCGCAAAGCCGGCCAGATCGCCGACCACGCCGCCGCCGAGCGCCAACACGCAGCTGTCGCGTGTCATTCCGCTGGCCGCCAGGAAATCCAGCAGTTCCGCGAAGCGCGCCATGTTTTTCTCCTGCTCGCCGGCCGGCATGCTCCAGACCGGGCAGTCCGGGCGGCCGATGCACCGCTTCAGGCGTTCGGCATACAGCGGCCCGACATGGCTGTCGGTCACGATCAGGACCGCGCCGCGCCCCGTCGCCGGAGCGTTCATGGGGGCGCCAAGCAGTCCGGATTCGATCAGGATCGGGTAGCTGCGTTGCGCCAGCGCGACGGTAAGTTCAGGCATGGTGGTGGTTTGACATCCCTTGGTTCAACAGACTCTGCAGAAGATGCGGGCGGATCCGCGACATCGGCATCCGGCTGATGTCCACTTTGATGTCGGCGCAGGATTCATAAACCGGATTGCGCTCGGCGGCCAGCTGCTGCAGACGTTCGGCACGGTCGCCGGTCTGCAGCAAAGGCCGCTTGCGGTCGTTGAGCAGGCGCTGCAGCTGCATTTCCGGCGGAATGTGCATGTACAGCACGATGCCCCGGCGTTTCATGAGCTCCCGGTTGGCATCCAGCAGGATGCTGCCACCGCCGGTGGCGATGACCTGGTTCTCGCCGGCCAGGATCTCCGCCAGGGCGGCGGCTTCGCGCTGCCGGAATCCCGCTTCGCCTTCCAGTTCGAAGATGTGCGTGATGCTGGTGCCGGTTTTCTGCTCGATGTAGGCGTCCATGTCGACGAAGGTCTTGCCCAATTGCCTGGCCAACCACTTGCCGTTGGTGGTTTTTCCGGCACCCATCGGGCCGATCAGAATCAGGTTTGACATGGCGTTCATTCCACAATGCTAACATTGAGCGCTGAGTTTGCGGAGTCTGCCATG
>DATMWF010000023.1:0-8416 GCA_035562675.1 Arenimonas sp.
CTTGGCCGCGGATGCGCGCAAAGAGGGTGACGGCCGTGAACGCGCCTTTCTGAAACTGGTCGCCGGACTGCTGGGCGTGGGTTTCGATGACCTGGCGCAGCGCGAAGCGCAGCAGCGCCATCGGCGCATGGCATATGTCACCGCCGCGTCGTTGGCCGGCATGACGCTGGCCATCAGCCTGGCGGTCACCGCGTACATCGCCCGAAACGATGCCGAGCGCCGGCAGGCGCAGGCTGAGGACATCCTCGGCTTCATGCTCGGCGATCTGCGCAAGAACCTGACCAAAGTCGGCCGGCTCGATCTGATGCGCACGGTCGACGACAAGGCCACCGGCTATTTCGCCACACTCGATGCGCGCGATTTAAGCGACCGCGCCCTGGAAGAGCAGGCCCGTTCCTTGACCGGCATCGGCGAAGTGCGCGTCAACGAAGGCAATCACAAGGAGGCGATGAACGCCTTCCGTGAGGCGCATGCGCGCAGCACCGCCCTTTATCAACGCGCGCCCGACAACGGCCAACGTTTGTTCGATCTGGCGCAGGCGCAGTATTGGATCGGCTTCGTGGCCTGGCAACAGGGGAATTTCGAGGATACCGCACTTTGGTTCGGCAAATACCGCGATAGCGGCATCAAGCTGGCCGCCATGGACCGCAGTAATTTCGCCTGGCAGAAAGAAGCGGCGTATGGCTATCACAACATGGCGGTTCTGGATGAAAGTCTGGGTAAATACGATCAGGCCGAGAAGGCCATGTTGGCCCAACGGGAATTATACGCAGGCTGGCTCAAGCAGCATCCGAAAGACTATGAGCTTCGCTGGGAGGCGGCGAATATCGATTCCTGGCTCGGCAGTCTGGCACTCCGGCGCGGGCGGCTTGAGCAGGCGGAAAGCTATTTCGGTGCCTATGCCGGCGCGAACAGGAAAAATATGGAGGAGGACTCCGGGAATGCCAAATGGAAAAACAATTATACGGAAGCGCTGCTGTTTCTGTATTCGGTCCAGATCCAGCGCGGCCGGCTGAAAGAGGCGCGTGCGTCCGCGTCGCAGGCAGTGCAGATCACCGAAGAACTGCATCTGCAGGATCCTAAAAACAGCGAATGGTTGTACACGCTTGGCGAAAGCCATTTCAAACTTGCCGTCTTTTCGCGAGTTGGTGCGGAACCCCGGCTGCGGCATGCCGAGGAACTTATCCGGAAGGCTTACGGAATAAATACCAAGAACGAAAGGACCGCCGATATGCTGGCCAAGGTGTTCATCGCGCAAGGCCAGCTCGCGCTGGTCAATGGTGATCCGGACAAGGCGGCCGCGTATGTGCAGGAGGCCGCAGGCGTCATCGAGCCGAAGTGGAAAATCCAGCCCAATGAGGATCTTCGCCTGCGTAAAGCGCAGATCCTGACCCTGCAGGGCGAGTCAGCCATGAAAGATGCCGATTCCGTGCGGGCGAAAGCGGCATTGCAGGCCGCCGTGGACTTGCTCGCGGATAATCCCGGCGGTGAGCTGCCGTTTACCCGGCTCGGTGATTTGGTCCATGCCTTGGATCTGCTTGGCCTGAAAGACCAGGCAGAACCGCATCGCAAGCGCATGCTGCAATCAGGCTATGTATCGTTTAAGCCGTTTCCTGAGTCAAGCAGGTAGAAAGAGCCCGGCGGAGGCTGTTCCGCTAACCGGGCGCCTTTTGCCCACATCATGGAGTGTCAACATGCCTAATACCCCGAACATCACCCTCGATCTCAGGTTGGGTTATACCCCGGATGCCGGATGGACCTATGTAACGGCGACCAACGGTTCGGCCTACAGCTACAAGTATGCCGGAGGCGATGACGGCGCCGGCGGTCTGCAGATGACCGTAGGCCAGGGCAACGATACCGCAAATGTCCGCTTGATCGCGGACAACCGGTACGACATTTTCGGCGTGGTATTCCAGAATGATCCGACCAGCCAGCTCAGCTGGAGCGGCAACGGCAACCGCGCCGGCAATATCGTCGATCAGAACAGCCAGGTGGAAAATGCCGAGTACAGCGTGCTGATTACGGATACCGGCAACGGCAATGCCGTTTTCGTCTGTGATCCGCCGGTGAAAAACGTTACCTGAGCGGTGGCTTGGTCTGCCAATGAAAGGCCCGGCGTAAGCCGGGCTTTTTCAATCAACCATCTGACGGTCAGGCGTCTTCGGCATTTCATTGGCGTTTCGGCGAGGTCAGTCAGGCGTCCTGTTCGAACGCGGGCTCATTGAACGGATTTGACCAATCGAAAACCGAGATGGTTGGTGCCGGTGTTGACCTCACCTTTGCCGCGGGTACCGACCATATAGCGCGAACAGTACTGTTCGGTGCACAGGAACGACCCGCCGCGGTGAACGCGTTTGGCCTGGCCCGGCTCATCCGGATCGAAAGCGGATTCCGGACCCCGCGGATTGTCGGCAATACTGCCGGCCCGCAGCGCATAAGTGTCGGGGCGGTACCAATCGCTGGTCCACTCCCAGGCATTGCCGGCGACATCGTACAGTCCGTAGCCGTTGGCGGGAAAGCTGGCGACCGGTGCCGTGGCGACATGGCCGTCATGGCCGCTGTTGTGGTCGGGAAAATGGCCCTGGAAGCTGTTGGTCATGGCTTTTCCGCCCGGCGCGAAGTCGTCGCCCCACGGGTAGACCTTGCCGGATAAACCGCCGCGCGCCGCAAACTCCCATTCGGCTTCGGTAGGCAGGCGTTTGCCGGCCCAACGGGCATAGGCTTCGGCATCGGCATAGGCGATGTGAACGACCGGGTGGTTATCCCGGCCCTTGTTGCTGCTGCCCGGACCTTCCGGATGCCGCCAATCGGCGCCATCGACCCAGGCCCACCAC
The DNA here is from genome assembly GCA_035562675.1 of Arenimonas sp. Classification (GTDB taxonomy): domain Bacteria; phylum Pseudomonadota; class Gammaproteobacteria; order Xanthomonadales; family Xanthomonadaceae; genus Arenimonas. The sequence goes on from DATMWF010000023.1 coordinate 2,838, forward strand.
TGCAGCGGATTGTTCAATGGCACCGGCTGGCCGGGCGGATTGAATACGGCAGAACCCGGTACCAGCATGTCTTCCGGCGTGTCCGGGAATTCCTCATGGGTCGGCGCGGTTTCGGCAACCGTTCTGTAGCCGGTTGCGGCGACGAAGTCGGCGAACTGGGCGTTGGTGACTTCCGTGCTGTCCATCCAGAAACCATTGACCCGCACCCGATGCACCGGGCGGGAGTCGTTGGTGGCAAGCATGCCTGCGGTATTGTCGTCCGCGCCGGTCGGCTTGGCCGAGCCCATGGAAAACTCACCGCCCGGTATCCACACCATGCCCTTAGGCGCCGGCCCTGGGGCTTGGTTTGTCAGAGGCACGGTGGGTTGGAAGCCGGAGGCCTCGGAATCGGGGGCGCTGGAGGGCGAGGCAGGGCTGTCATGTCCGGCATGTGCCGCTTGCTCACCGGCCGGCGAGCAGGCGCTGAGCAAAAACAGCAGCAACAAGCTGCTTCCATAACGAGCCGTCGGATTGTGCAAGAGATATCAACCCCTGGAGTTCTAAAAAATTACGGAAATATTTTTGGAGAGTATAGATGATTATCGGTCGTGCCAGTAATGCACGTTGTCCGGCTGTCACGTCTCGCTTCAAAAGCTGTCTTCATCAGGCGCGGCCAATGAAAAAGCCCGCTTTCGCGGGCTGGGTTTCTCACTCAATCATCGGACGGGAAGCCGTCTTCGGGACGCTTGCGCTTGAACGGTGGACGGGCACCGCTTGGTGGTCCGCTCCGGTTGCCATCGGCGCGTGGACCGCGTGGCGTGAACGGACGGTCACCCTGCGGGCGAGGGCCACGGGGGGCGAATGGACGATCGCCTTGCGGACGGGCACCGGCTGGCCGATCACTGCGGTTGCCATCGGTGCGTGGGCCACGGGGTGTATAGGGACGATCACCTTCCGGGCGTGGGCCGCGTGGCGAAAACGGACGGTCGCCGCCTTCCGGACGCGGACCCCGGGCGGTATACGGGCGATCACCTTGCGGACGTGGGCCACGGGGTGTGAAGGGACGGTCGCCGCCTTCCGGACGTGGACCCCGGGCTGCATACGGACGATCACCCTGCGGGCGGGGGCCACGCGGTGTGAAGGGACGGTCGCCGCCCTCCGGGCGGGGGCCACGGGCTGCATACGGACGGTCACCCTGCGGGCGTGGACCACGAGGAGCAAACGGTCGGTCGCCTTGCGGACGGGGCCCGCGAGCCGCACGTGGCGGCGCGACCTGCGATCCGGTATCGACGCCCTCAGGCACGTACCAAGACTTGAATTCGCCGCTCGGCTGGCCGTCGCGCTGCGCGCGCGGACCTTTGTTACCGCGAGGGGTCTCGGCGCGGTTGCCGAAATTGTCGTCGTTGCGCGGCCCCTTGTTGAACGGTTTGTCGCCGCGCGGACCGCGCGGCTGGGCATCGCGGCTGTACGGGCGGTTGCCGGGGCCGGCGCCAGGACGGCCACGGCCGCGCGGACGCTCTTCGCGCACATGGTCGAAGCGGCGCAGTTCGCGCGCTTCTTCGTTGACATGGCCGTTGACGTAGGCGTTCTGACGGCCATCGCTGGCGACGCGGATTTCGGTCGGCTTGGATTTGCGTTGCCCGATGACCGGTTGCAGGGTCAGTACCGGCGCATTGTTGTCCAGACCGAAATGGGCGCGCAGCGCCTCCACTTTTTCCTGTTCGAGTTCGCTGCACTGGCCGCGTTTCAGCATGCGCGGCAGGCTGATGTCGCCGTAGCGCACCCGTTTCAGGCGGCTGACCTGATAACCCTGCGATTCCCACAGGCGGCGGACTTCACGGTTGCGGCCTTCGGTGATCACTACCTGGAACCAGGCATGCGAATCACTGGAGCCGATGCGTTCGATTTTTTCGAATTTGGCCGGGCCGTCTTCCAGCGCCACGCCGCGCGCCAGACGGTCGACCACGTTGTCCGGCACTTCACCGTGGATACGGCAGATGTATTCGCGTTCAATGTTGCCGGAAGGGTGCATCAGGGCATTGGCCAGTTCGCCGTCTGTGGTCAGCAGCAGCAGGCCGGTGGTGTTGATGTCCAAGCGGCCGACGGCGATCCAGCGGGCGCCTTTCAGGCGCGGCAGGGAATCGAAAATGGTCGGGCGGCCTTCGGGATCTTCACGGGTGGTGACTTCGCCTTCCGGCTTGTTGTAGATGAGCACCGAGCTCGGCTCGGTCAGCGCGGTTGCCACGAATACCTTGCCGTCCAGCTCGATGCGGTCGCCGCTGGCGATGGATTGGCCGGTCTGCGCGGCTTCGCCGTTGACTTTGACGGCGCCTTGCGCGATGCGCTCTTCGAGCAGCCTGCGCGAACCCAGGCCGGCTTGGGCGAGGACTTTGTGCAGCCGTTCGGAAACTTTGGTCTTTGCTTCAATATCGTTGCCTTTCAGGGAAAGGACTTTGCGAGTGTTCTCGCTCATGTAGTGGTTCTCCGGCGGATGTCGCCTTAGGGCTGAGTTTCGTCTGTCGTCGTCTCGACGTGGTCTGCGGACGGAAGGGTCTCGGGTGAGGTTAGGCTGGCTTCAGATGTGTCGCTGGCGGTTTCGGAAGGTTCCTGTGCAACGGAAACCTGGGCCGGAAAGGGCTCGGATATATCGAAAGACAATTGCGGTTCGAGTTCCGGATACTCTTTCAATTCCGCCAACGGTGGCAGGGCATCCAGGCTTTTCAGACCAAAATAGTCCAAAAATGTTTTGGTCGTGCCGAATAATTCAGGCCGACCGGGGACATCTCTGTGTCCTAAAACGCGTATCCATTCGCGCTCCTCCAGTGATTTTATCATAGAACTGCTGACGCTGACGCCGCGGATCTGCTCGATCTCGCCCCGGGTGATCGGCTGCCGGTAGGCAATCAATGCCAGCGTCTCCAGGGTGGCGCGGGTATATTTGCCCTGCCTTTCGGTCCAAAGCCTTGCTACATAAGGGTGTGCCTCGGCTTTGACCTGATAGCGCCAGCCGGAGGCGACCTCGGTCAACTCGACGCCGCGGCCTTCACAGGCCGATTTAAGTTCGGTTAAGGCTTGTTCGATTGAGCCGGGCTTGAGGCCCTGTTCAGCGAACAATTCATACAGCTGTTTGACGCTGATGGGCTGCGGCGAGGCCAGCAATAGGGCTTCGACGGTCGGGGTCAGCTGCAATTCGTTATCACTCATGGGCGTCTTGTCAGGTTGGTGAAGCGGGTTCATCGAATTCGGAGGCCAGCGAATCGAAATCGACGCCCTCGGCCTCTTCGTCGGCCGAAGCTTGCCGGGCGCGCACGAAAATCGGTGCCAAGGCGGATTCCTGCACGATTTCCAGCAGGCGTTCCTTGGCCAGTTCCAAAATGGACAGGAAACTGACCACCACGCCCATGCGGCCTTCTTCCGGGCTGAAAAAACTTTCAAAACTGTGGAACTGACCGTCACCCAGGCGGTCCAGCACCGCACTCATGCGTTCGCGCACGCTCAGGGCTTCGCGCTTGATGGCGTGCCGGCTGAACAAATCGGCGCGCTTGAACACGTCGCGCAGGGCCAACAGCATTTCCTTCAGGTCAACGTCCGGCGGCGCGCGGGAAATGACCCGGTCGGGCATGAAGGCATGTGCCACGGCGGTATCGCGTTCAAGGCGGGGCAGCTGGTCGATGTCTTCGGCGGCTTTCTTGAAGCGCTCGTATTCCTGCAGGCGACGCACCAGTTCGGCGCGCGGATCGCCCTCGATGCCGTCTTCGCTGGCAGGCCGCGGCAACAGCATGCGCGATTTGATTTCGGCCAGGATGGCGGCCATGACCAGGTATTCCGCAGCCAGTTCGAAACGCAGGTCTTCCATCACGCCGATGTAGGACACATACTGCTTGGTGATCTCGGCGACCGGAATGTCGAGGATGTCCAGGTTCTGCCGGCGGATGAGGTAGAGCAGCAGGTCCAGCGGACCTTCAAAACTCTCCAGGATCACTTCCAGGGCATCCGGCGGGATATACAGATCCTGCGGCATCTGCAGCACAGGCTGGCCTTTGATCAACGCCAGAGGCATTTCCTGTTGTTGCGGCGTGTGAGCGTGTGATGGCTCGATAGCCTCAGGCGCGGGTGTGTGAGTCATTGAGTGGTCGCGGTAACGACGCTATGCGTCTTGATTCAGGGTATGCCCAAAGCCAGGGCTTGTAAAGCCGAAGCCAGCTTGCTGACGGCTATTATCAATTAAAACAAGGCATCACGCAATTTAAACCAGGCCATGGCGGCGACCAGCATCGGCGTGCGGAAGGCCCGCCCGCCCGGGAAGTTCTGATGCTTGATCCGGGCGAAAGCGTCTAGACGCCCGGCTTGTCCCTTGATCGCCTCGCTGATGACCCGTCCGGCAAGGCCGGTGGCGGCCATGCCGTGTCCGGAAAACCCCTGCGCGAAGTACACGTTGCCGCCCAGACGGCCCCAATGCGGGGCGCGGTTCAGCGAGATGTCGACAAAGCCGCCCCAGACGGTGTCCATTTTCACGTCCGCCAGGTGCGGGAATACCCGGGTCATGCGCCGGCGCAGGGTGCCGGCCAGGTCCGGAGGGGGCAGGGTGGAGTACGAGGCGCGGCCGCCGAAAAGCAGGCGGTTATCGGAACTGAGCCGGAAGTAGTCCAGGGCCCAGTTGACGTCGGCGACCGCCATGCCGTTTTTTATCAGCGCGTTGGCGCGCGCTTCGCCGAGCGGTTCGGTGGCTCCGATGTAGGTGCCGACCGGCATGATCTTGTCGTCCAGCTCGGGCGCTATCCCATGCACATAGGCGTTGCCGGCCAGCACCGCGAAATCGCAGCGCACCTCACCGCCGGCGGTCAGGAAGGCGGCCTTTTCGCCGCGCACCAGCCGCGTGACCTTGGATTGTTCGAATATCCGCACGCCCAGCTTCAGCGCCGCATGCGCCAAGCCTTGGGTGTATTTGAGCGGATGCAGGTGGCCGCTGCGCGGATCGACCAGGGCGCCCAGATAGCGCTGGTTCGGCATCACGGCCTGCAGCTGTTCGCGTTCCCACCACTGCAGCGGATAATCGAAATTCTCGGCCAGGTCACGCTGCCAGGTTTTCAGCTCGGTCACATGCCTCGGCTTGATCGGTACATGCGCATGGATGTCGCGCCAATCGCAGTCGATGCCGTATTGCGTGCAACGCGATTTGATCAGGTCCAGACCTTCAATCGACCAGTCGAAAAGCCGTTTTGAGGTTTCCAGACCCACCGCTTGGGTGATTTTGGCCTGGTCGCAGCCGAAGCCGAAAATGGCCTGTCCGCCGCTGCGCCCGGAGGCGCCCCAACCGACACGCTGCGCTTCCAGGACAATGACCTTGTATCCGGCTTCCGCCAGCTCGATGGCGGTCGACAGCCCGGTGATGCCGGCGCCGAGGATGCAGACATCGGCGCTGTGCGAACCCTGCAGGACCGGTTGCGCCGGGAAATCGGGCGCGGATGCGGCGTACCAGGATCTGACGTGTTCCGGCCGGGACATACGTTGTCCCGCACTCAGACCGAGCGCAGGTACCATTCGTATTCGAGGGTGGTCACTTCGGTGTAGAAACTGCGCATTTCCTTGAGTTTCTGCTG
>DATMWF010000024.1:0-6778 GCA_035562675.1 Arenimonas sp.
TATGGTGCCGGCACCCGGATTCGAACTGGGGACCTACCGCTTACAAGGCGGTTGCTCTACCAACTGAGCTATGCCGGCATTTTGGAGTGCTCATTGTACGCGAGTTGGCGGGTTTTGCGAAGCCGGGTCCGGCGCGCTGCAGGGCTGCACGGGAACCTTCGGGGTCAGTTCGATCAGCCACCGGTCGAATCCTTCCTGGTTGCGCACCGTGGCCTCGATGCGCCACTGGGTCACTTCGGTCTGCACGCTGGTCAGCACCGCTTCCAGACCCAGGCCCTGCGCCAGCTTCTGCATCTTCACGGCTTCGGCCAGATCGGCGAAACGCCCCATCGAAACCGCATTCGCCGACGGCCCCTGCGCCACCACCTGCGTGCCATCAACGCCTGAAGCGATCAGCTGCTCGGCCAGGCTCGCGGCCTCGGCCCTGCTGGCACTGGGCGGGATGCGCACCTCGTAGCCCTGATGAAGGCTTTGCACGGTTTTCCTCTGCTGCATGTCCAAGGCCACGTACTCCAGGGACTGCCACGCCTCATGCATGTGCTTTTGCGACGCGAACGGCCCGATCAGCCAACAGGCCTCGGGCTCAAGGCGTTGCTTGTTCTGTTCCAGCTGCAGGTATTCCTGGCGCAGCACAAGACCCGGAACGGCCGGGTCAGTGACCGGCTTGGCGTACTGCACGTCATCCGGCGCCCAGCGCAGCCAGATGGCCACGGCGATGTTGGCGGTCAGCAGCAGCACGCACAGCGAACGCAGCGCGTTCACAGGCCGCTTAACCCAATGTAGCTGACCATGCCGCTGAACAGGATTTCAGGTGCATGTTCGCGGCCTGGCGGCAGCCGCGCCAGCCACGCGTCGGCGCCGCCGCCGGTCACCCACAGCCGCACGTCGCGGCGGTCGAAGGCCCGCGCCATGACCCGCTCGACCATGCCGAGAACCTGGTGTTCAATGCCGGTCGCCAGCGCGTCCAAGGTGTTGTCGGCAAGAAAGCCAGCCTGCCCTTTGCCTTCGAACAGCCCCGGGAAGCGGTCCTGCATGCTCGACCATTGAAATTCCGGACTGGGCGCAATCAAGCCGCCGCGGTGCACGCCGTCCGCATCCAGCACATCCAGGGTGATCGCCGAGCCGAACGAAATGACCGCGCAGGGCTGCGCTTCTTCGCTGGCGGCCAGCAGGGCCAGGAAACGGTCTACGCCGAGTTGTTTGGGCTGCGGGTAGGCGATGCGCAGCCGGCCCAGTTGGCTCAGGGTTTCGATCTGCAGGACCGGTTGGCGGATCCTGGCCAGCACATGGCTGAGCCGCTCCGCCCGCCAGCCTTTGCTGACCGACGCCAGGGCCACGCGCTCGAAATCCTCCGCCTCGATGACCGCCAGGCACAGCTCGACGAACTGCGGATCGTCGAATTCGACCACGGCAATCGGCTGCCACTGCCAGCTTTCGCGGCGGGCGAACTTCACCCGGCTGTTGCCGCTGTCGATCAGGCAGTCAGCCATGCGCCACCCGCACGCTGACGTCGCCGCTGTGGCAGCGCAGGATCTGCGTGCCGCACGCCAACAGCAGGGCGCCTTCGGCGTCGATGCCCTGTGCGATGCCCTCCACCGGCCCGGTGCCGGTCATCACCACGACGGCTTTGCCGTTCAAGCCGTCCAGCGCGCGCCAGCGTTCGATGAACGCCGGCAGGCCCTGTGATTCATACAATTCGAAACCTGCCAGCAGGTCATCCAGTATCCGCGCCAGCACCACGTTGCGGTCCAAGACCTGTCCGCTGTGGCGCGCCAGGGCGGTCCAGGCCTGATCGATGCCACGCCCGGCCTGATCGGACATCAGCACGTTGACGCCGAAACCGACGGTCACGTCGCACGGACCGTTGGCCTCGCCGCGCACCTGGATCAGCAGACCGGCGCATTTGCTGCCGTCCAGCCAGATATCGTTCGGCCATTTCACGCTGACGCGGTCCGCGCTGAATGCCTGCAGCGCTTCGGCCAGCATCACCGCCGCCGCCAGGCTGAAGCCCGACAACGCCGCGATGGAGCCGCTGAAGCGGCGGTTCAAACTGCAATAGATGTTGCTGAGCGGCGGGGACTGCCAGACCCGGCCGCGCCGGCCCTGACCGGCGGTCTGGCATTCAGCCAGCCAGACCGACACACCCCGCTCCGGCGCCGGATGCAGCAGGGCATTGCGCTGGGTGGATTCGGTTTCGAAATCAACGTGCAGGCCGGCGATCAGCGGGCGTTGCCGTACCGGCAGGGCCTCGATGATCTGGCCGGCATCCAGCAGCGGGGTCGGATGCGGCAGTGCATAGCCGCGATGCTCCACGGCTTCGATGGCCAGCCCTTGCAGACGCAGGTGCTCAATCCGCTTCCAGACAGCGGCGCGCGATACGCCCAGCCGCTCCGCCAGTTCAACGCCGGATTTCGGCCCCTCGACCAAGGCGTTGAGCAATGCCGTGTTATCCACGGCGCGCAGACAGCAGCCGGCCCAGGAGTCGGGCTTTTTCAAAACGTGATTCCGTGCCCTGCCGCAGCCTGAGCAGGTTGCTGCGGTGGCTGAAGGTCAACAGCAGCGCCGACGCGCCGGCGAACAGCCACTGGCCGGTCGATGCCCCGAAAAACCAGGCGCTGGCCAACAGGCTGATTGACGCCAGCACCGTGGACAGGCCGACATAGCCGGTCAGCAGCAGGCACAGCAGCCAGACGCCCAGCACCACCAGCAGGGCCTGCGGCCAGACCAGCAACAGGCCCCCAACCAGGGTCGCGGCGCCTTTGCCGCCGCGGAAGCCGTGGAACACCGGCCAGATGTGGCCAAGCACCGCCGCGAACACCGCCGACAGCGCGGCGTCCGGGGCGGCCGGAAGCATTGCGTGCGCCAGGTAAGCGGTCAAAACGCCTTTGCCGACGTCAATGGCCGCCACGCCCAGCGCGAATTTCAGGCCTTGGGTACGCAGCGCATTGGTGCCGCCGGCGTTGCCGCTGCCCATGGTGCGGATATCCACACCGCGCAACCGGCCCAGCAGCAGACTGCCGGAGACGGAACCCAGCAGGTATGACAGCACGATGAGCAACGCCAGGATCATGGCGCGTCCGAGGGCACCGGCTGCAAGGCGATGACCAACGCGCCCGGGCCGGCATGCGCGCCGACCGCCGGGCCGGTTTCCACGCACCAGGACTGCACGCATGGAACCAGACGGGTGAACTCTTCCTGCAGCAGCTGGCCGGCCGGCAGGTCGCCGCAATGGCCGATGATCACCCGATAGGACGCGCTTCGGTCAACGCGCTTGGCGACGTATTCGGCGAAGCGGCGCACGGTCAGGCGCTTGCCGAAAAGGCCGCTCTTGACCGTCAGCTTGCCCTGCGGCGACACCTTCGCGATCGGTGTCAGGCCGAGGAATTCGATGATCGGCTTCACCCAGGCGGGAATCCGTCCGCCGCGCACCACATGGCTGATGTCCGCGGTCATCGCCCAGGTCTGGGTCAGCGGCTTCAGGCGTTCCAGTTCGCTGATGATTTCCGCCGGCGATCTGCCGGCTTTGGCCGCTTCGGCGGCGGCGATGACCAGCAGGCCCTGCCCGCCCGCGGCGTTGCCGGTGTCGAAAATATGGATGCGTTCGCCATGGCCGCGCGCCGAGGCCGTTTCAGCCGACTGCAGGGTGCCCGACACGCTGCGCGACAGGCCGACATACACGATGTGCGGATGGTGCGAGAGCAGGAATTCGAACTGCCGGCGGAAATCGCCCGGCGACGGCTGGCTGGTTTTCGGGAACACCAGTTCGGTGCGCAGCTTGCGGTAGAACTCGTCGGTGCGCAGGCCGATCTTGTCGAGGTAATCCTTTTCGCCGAAACTGACCCGCAGCGGCACCCAGTGGATGTTGAGCTGTTCGGACAGGGACTCCGGCAGGTCGGCCGCGGTGTCGGTGATCACCACCACCGCCTTGGTGCCGGCGGCGGTGCGCGCCTGGGCCTGCATGTCATCGGCCTTGGTCGCTTCGACCCGACCGAACTGCGCGGCGATATCGAACAGCCGCATGGGATCGCCGACATGCGCATGCAGGCGGACCCGGGATGAAGAACCGGCGATCACCACGCAGGAGGAGCCCATGTCGCCGACCGCCGCGCGCAGGCCGCTGCGGTCCAGGCCCTCGCCGAGGATCAGGCATTCGCTGCACCAACGGTGCTCGGCGTCGCCGTCCGACAGCTCGATATGGGCATTGGCCACTTCCAGGTCGGCGCTCAGGTTCTCGCATTCGTCGTTGAGATCGATATGGCCCTCGCGGATGAACTGGAACACGCCGTCGAGCATGTCCACGAAACCCTGCGCGCCGGCGTCCACCACCCCGGCCTTCATCAGCACCGGCAGCTGGTTCGGGGTGTTGGCCAGGGCTTTCTTGGCGTCGTCCAAGGCGGCTTCGAACCACTGGCGGAAATGGAAGCGGGACGGATTGACCTTCAGCGATTCGGCGAACACCGTGATGACGCTGAGTATGGTGCCTTCCTTCGGATCCGACAGCGCCTGCCGCGCGGTGGCGGCGCCGTGCTGGATGGCCTGGCTCATCTGCTCCATGCTGATCACGTTCAGCGGGCCGATACGCTCCGAGATACCGGTGAAGAACTGCGCCAGAATGGCGCCGGAATTGCCGCGCGCGCCGTCGATGGCGTGCTCGCTGACCCGCCGGAGCAGCTCGCCGGCGCCATGCGCCTTGCGGTTGAGCGCGCCGGTCAGGACGTTGCCGAGGGTGAACGCCATGTTGCTGCCGGTATCGCCGTCCGGTACCGGAAACACGTTGATTTTGTTCAGGTAGTCGCGTTGCGAAATCACCCGCCGCGCCCCTGATATCAATGCGCGGCGCAACATGGGCGCGCGTATCACGGGGGCGTTGGGTTCCATGGTCAATGCATTCATCAGCGGTTCTTTGATCGGCTAACGCCCGACAAGCCGGAGCGGACAATCATTTTTAATGCACCGCCGCGATTCTTGCAACCTTTTTCGCGCGCCCTGCATCTATAATCACATACGGTCCAAAAGCAGGTGCAGCATGAAATCCATCCTTATCGTGATTGCCCTGTGCGGCCTGCTCATCCTCCTTTCGGGCACCGCCCCGGCCGGCGTCCGGCCGTATTTTTCCATCAGCCCGCCAGCCGCCGCGGCGCTGGCGCCTGCCGATACCGGCAACGTCCGGATCATCGAAAAGACCAAAGCCGGCAAACTGCCGCGCTGGCACCGGGTCATCCCCGGCATGTTCCGTTAAGTCAGGCAGGGCAGCGTGATGGTGAACCGCGCGCCGCCCAGCTCCGGGGACCTATCGACCGCCAGCTCGCCGTGATACGACTTGATGATGTCCTGCACGATGGCCATGCCGATGCCGTGGCCCTGCACGCGCTCGTCGCCGCGGACGCCGCGCTGCAGTATCTTGCCGATGTCTTCGGTGGCGATGCCCTTGCCGTCATCCTCGATTGATATGTAAAGGCCCGGGCGTTTGGCCGCCGGCTCGTAAATGGGCCTCGCGGTCAGCAGCACACGGCGGTCGGCCCACTTGAAGGCGTTCTCCAGGAAATTACCGAGCAGCTCCTGCAGATCGCCCGGTTCGCCGGAGAACTGCGACTTGCCGTCGATTTCGAATTCGCAGTAGATGCCTTTGGCCTTGTAGATCTTCTCCAGGCTCTGCACGATGCTTTCCGCATGCGGCAGCACCTCGACCGGTGCGGAATACAATGCATGGCCGGATCGTGCGGCGCGCGACAGCTGGTAGGACACGATGTCGTTCATGCGCTCGACCTGGCCCGCCACATCGGCTTTGAAGGTGGTGGAATCGACGTCGTTCTCGATATGCGCCTGCAGCACCGCCAACGGCGTTTTCAGGCTGTGCGCCAGATCCGCCAGGGTGTTGCGGCTCTGCTCGAGATTGCTGCGCTCGCTGTCGATCAAGGCGTTGATGCTGCCGGAAATGGGCTTCAGCTCCAGCGGATAGGCGTTGCTCAGGCGCTGCAGCTTGCCGGTCTGCAACGACTGCATGTCATGTTCGAGCACCCGCAGCGGCTGCAGGCTCCAGCGCAGGATGACGATCTGCACCAGCACCAGCAGCAGGCCCGCCACCACCAGGTAGATCCACAGCGACTTGCGGAACTCGACGATCTGCCGCAGGATTTCCTGCTCGTCCTCGTAGATGCGCAGGGTCAGCACCACCGGCCCGGCGGCTGACGGCAGCTCGTTGGTGGTGGTGTACTGGTAGGCCCTGATGCTGGAATCCTCGCCGGTGCGCAGGATGACCGGACCGCTGAACCCGGTGTGGCCGACTTTGCCGGGCGCAAGCGCCGGCAGGCTGAAAAGCACGACAGACCCGGACTGCCAGCTGGTGTTCCTGCCTTCGATCTGCGCATACAGGCCGCTGCGGAAATTATCGAGGCGGGCATCGGGCGAGGCTTCGATGCTGGCCTTGTCGATGCGCCCCGAACCGTCGAAGTCGATTTCGTTCCAATACACGCTGGCATAGCGCGCCAGGCGCTCTTCCATGTTGTTGATCAGCGAGTTCTGGAAGGCCTTGTCCAAGGCGATGCCGGTCAGGCCCAGGAAGGCGATCAGGCCCAGGCTCGCCGCGATCAACTGGCGGGCGTGCAGCGATAAAGCGCGTCGGGATGCGCTCATGGACGGCCGGCGCTCAGCGGGTTTATTCGTTGCGCGGAATCGCGAAACGGTAACCGCGGCCGCGCACGGTCTCGATCGGCTTCAGGGAGCCGTCGGGATCCAGCTTCTTGCGCAGACGGCCGACGAACACTTCCAGCACGTTGGA
>DATMWF010000025.1:0-5746 GCA_035562675.1 Arenimonas sp.
GGCTGTGGGACCACAGCGGCGATCTGGCCGGCAACGGCATCGTGTCCTACGCCGTCGGCGGCGCCAGCCTGCTGCTGGCCGCCTTCATCCTGCTGCGGCTGATTTCCATGCTGCAGGCGGTGCTGCACTACCATGGCTTCGCGCTGAGCGGCGATGATCACCGGCTGTCGATCAGCCGTGGCCTGCTCAACCGGTTCAACGGCTCGCTGCCGCGCACCCGCATCCAGGCCTGGACCCTGCAGCAGGGCTGGCTGCAGCGCCGATTCAGCCGCTTTGCGCTGCGTGTGGACGCCGCCGCCGGCGGCGGCGTCAGGAACGAGCACATGGAATCGCATTGGCAGCTGGCGCCGATCGCCGATGGCGAAGGCATCGCGCGCATCATCGGCGCGGTGATGCCGGGCGACGTGTGGCCGATCGGTCAATGGCGGCCTTTGCATCCGAACGCCTGGAAGCGTGAATTCAAGGCGCCGGCGCTGTTCCTGCTGATTCCCCTCGCCCTGCTGGTTTTCTGGTTTCACGCCTGGGGCCTGCTGATGCTGCTGGCCTACCCATGGCTTTGGTTCCAATCAAAGCAATGGGCGAAACACGCCGGCTACTCGCATGCCAACGGCCTGATTGCGGTGCGCGAAGGCTGGATCGGCAAGACCTGGCGTATCGCCGAAGTACGCAAAGTGCAGGCGGTGTATCTCAGGCAGTCGCCGTTCGACCGCCGGCACGGCATGGCAACGGTGTTCTGCGACACCGTCAACGCCGGCAGCTTCGAGCCGCCTTTGGCGGTGCGTTACCTGCCGTTCGATGAAGCGGTGGCGCTGCACCGCGAACTATCAGCGGCAATCGCACGATGAATGCGGACGCCAGGATGTTCGTGGTGATTTTCCGGGCGCGCGTCCGGAAACTCGATGATGAATACGCGCGGGTCGCTGCGCGCATGCGTGAACTGGCGATTGCCGAATTCGGATGCATCGAATTCCATGCCGTCAGTGAAGGCGTTGAAGAAGTCGCGCTTTCGTACTGGCCAGATGAAGAAAGCATCCGCCGCTGGCGCAATCATCCCGAGCACCTTCTGGCGCAGCAGACCGGTCGTGAGCGTTGGTATGAATCCTATTCGGTGCAGGTCGCGCGGATTACGCGCCAGTACTGGAGCAATGACTGAAAGCCGTCTATTCCTGCCAGAACGCCGGCGTGAACAGCACCAGGATGGTGAAGATTTCCAGGCGCCCGACCAGCATCGCGAAACTCATCAGCCAGGTCGAGAAGTCGCTCAGCGCCTGGTAGTGGACGGCGACCTGGCCCAGGCCGGGGCCCAGGTTGTTAAGGCAGGCGGCGGCGGCCGAAAACGCGGTCAGCAGGTCCATGCCGTCGGCCGACAGCAGCAGCACGAGGATCAGGTACACGGTGATGTACAGCGCACAGAAGCCGGCCACCGAAATCACCACGCTTTCCGACACGCGCCGGCCGCCCAGTGTGACCAGGAACTGCGCCTTCGGATGCACCAGCTGCTTCAGTTCGCGCAGGCCCTGCTGGATGACCAGCTGCACGCGCGCGACCTTGATGCCGCCGGACGTGGAGCCGGAGCAGCCGCCGATGAACGCCAGCATGATCATCAGGATCGGCAGCATGCCGGGCCAGTGCGAGAAACCGGTGCTGGCGTAGCCGGTGGTGGTGATGTGCGAGACCACCTGGAACATGGCGGCCCGGAACGACTGGCTGTAGCCGTTGATCTCGCCGGCCACCAGCAGATACAGCGTGACGATGACGATGAATGCCGCGGCGATGGCCAAGAATCCGCGCAGTTCGCTGTTGGCCTGGTAATGGCTGACCGTGGCGGCGCGCCAGGCATACCAGTGCAGGCTGAAGCTGATGCCGCCGAGCAGCATGAACACGGTGGCGATGGTCTCGATCAACGGGCTGTTCCAGTAGGCGAAACTGGCGTCATGGGTGGAGAAGCCGGCTGTGGCGACGGTGGTCATGGCGTGGTTGACCGCATCGAACGGACTCATGCCGCCGAACCAATACGCCAGCGCGCACAGCACGTTCAGGCCGAGGTAGACCACCCAGAGCGTGCGCGCGGTCTCCGCGATGCGCGGGGTGAGCTTGTTGTCCTTGACCGGCCCGGTGCTTTCGGCCTTGAACAGATGCATGCCGCCGATCTTCAGCATCGGCAGCACGGCCACCGCCAGAATCACGATGCCCATACCGCCGAAGAAGTTGAGCGAGGAGCGGAAGAACAGCAGGCTTCTCGGCAGGCCGTCCAGGCCGGTCAGCATGGTGGCGCCGGTGGTGGTCAGGCCGGACACCGATTCGAATACGGCATCGGTGAAGGTCAGGTTCTGCAAGGCCATGTAGAACGGAACGGCAGTGACCAGGCTGGCGATGACCCAGAGGCCGCCGGTGATCAGGAAGCCGTCGCGCAGGCGCAGTTCATAATGGTTGTTGCGGAATGCGAACCAGAGCAGGCTGCCGGCGGCGAAGGCCGGCAGCATGGCGTCGATGAACGGCAGCACGGTGTTTTCATTCCACAGCGCGGCCAGCAGCAGTGACGGCAGGATGATCAGCGACGACAGCGCGGTGACCGCGCCGAACACCCTGAGGATGGCCTTGATGCGCGCGCTCAATGCCAGTCGACCTCTTTGAACAGGGCGATCACCGCGGACAGGTCGCGCTTGTTGGTGACGAACAGGATGACGTGGTCGCCCGGCTCGATCACGATGTCATGGTGCGCGATCAGCAGCCGGTCGCCCCGCACGATGCCGCCGATGGTGGTCGACTCCGGCAGCTGCAGGTCATCGAGCTCGCGGCCGATGACCTTTGAGCTGCGGCGGTCGCCGCGCACCACCACTTCGATGGCTTCCGCCGCGCCGCGGCGCAGCGAATACACCCGTTCCGGGGCGCCTTCGCGGATGTGCGACAGCAGGGCGCTGAGGGTCACCGACTGCGGACTGATGGCGATGTCGATGGTGCTGCCTTCGACCAGCTCGGCATAGGACGCGCGGTTGATCAGGGCGACCACGCGCGGGCAGCCGAGGCGCTTGGCCAGCATGGCCGACAGGATGTTGGCTTCGTCGTCATTGGTCAAGGCGCAGTACACGTCGGTCTGGTCGATGTTCTCTTCGCGCAGCAGGTCTTCGTCGGCGCAGTCGCCGATCAGCACGATGGTGTTGAGCAGGTCCTCGGCGATGGCACGCGCGCGGTCCCGCGAGCGTTCCAGCACCTTGATCGAATACCGGTTTTCCAGGGATTTCGCCAGACGCCGGCCGATGCCGCCGCCGCCCGAGATGAAAATGCGCTTGGTCAGGCGCTTGTCGGCCGAGCGCAGCTCGCTCATCATGGCCTTGATCGCGCCCTGCGGCGCCAGGAAGAATACCTCGTCACCGGCTTCGATCACGGTGATGCCTTCAGGTTTGACCGCCTGGCCTTTTCGGAAGATCGCGGCCACGCGTACTTCCATGCCTTGCGGCAGGTGGCGGCGCAGTTCGCGGATTTCATGGCCCACCAAGGCGCCGCCATGCAGCGCGCGGACCGCCACCAGCTGCGCGCGGCCGCCGGCGAAATCCAGCACCTGCAGGGCGCCCGGCGTCGCGATCAGGCGCTCGACATGTTCGCAGACCAGTTGCTCGGGGCTGATCGCCGCGGTCACCGCGGCCTCGCCGCCAAGACCCTGCTTAGCCAAGGCCAGGTATTCCTGCTCGCGCAGGCGTGCCACGCGGGTCGGTGCGTGGGTCTGCTGGGCCGCTATCTGGCAGGCGATGATGTTCACTTCATCGGAAGAGGTGACCGCCACCAGCAGATCCGTTTCATCGATGCCCGCCTGGCTGAGTACGCTCGGCAGGGAGGCGTGGCCGGTGACGGTGCGGATATCGAGTTTCTCGGTGAGTTCCCGCAGGCGGTTGAGGTCACGGTCGACCACGGTGATCTCGTTCTCCTCTTCCACGGAAAGCGCGGCCGCCACCGAACTGCCGACCTGCCCCGCGCCCAATATGAGAATTTTCATCGATCCACCTTTGCGTTCAACAGTCACATGATAGCCGAGTCCGCTCAGTGCGCGGGCGCCTGCGTTGCGTTGGCCGGCACGGCGCAGGCCGAGACCGCCTGGCGGTTGACCAGCCACCACGCCCTGCGGTTGGCTTTTTCCAAGGACCAGGTGCCGGGCCCGCCGAATGCGATGCAGCTGAATTCGGGCAATTGGTTGACCAACAGCAGGCGCTTACCGGAATCCTGCCTCAGCCATACCATGCCACGCGCCAGCTGCACGCCACCGGGTTGCAGGAAGCCGAACTCGGTGACTTTGCCGCGGGCCTGCAGCAGATTCTGTTCTTTCCAGGCCACCAGGCCGATTTCGGTGTCGGGTCCGGCCTTCATCCTGGCCCGGACCATCAGGTCGCTGGCCGAACTCGAGCCGTTCAGCACCGGATGCGCGATCAGACCGTAGCCGATCCAAAGCACAGCCAGGCTTATCGCCATCGCCGCCAGTGCGCGGCGTGTGCCGGCCCATAAGCCAGCCGCGAGGAAAATGCCGCCGCACGTCAGCAGCATCCACCACAGCCACTGCGCCTCCGTGCCCAAGCCACGGTCAGCCGTCAGCTTGGCGGCGAACGCCGCCTTGCCCGAAACCGCCGCCACGCCGAGTCCGAACAGCAGCATGCCGAGCAGCAGCACAAAGCCGAGCAGTGCGCGCCGGAAACCAGGACGCTGCGATATCGCCTGCAGGTAAGGCGCCGCGGCCAGTGCGAAAGCCGGCAGGGCCGGCAGGATGTACATGTCGCGCTTGCCGGCGCTGATGCTGAAAAAGAGCACCACCAGCACGCCCCACAGCAAGGGCAGCACCACTTTCAGGTCACGCGCCTTGAACGCCTGCCGCCAGGGTTTCAGCAGCCAGAAAAACGCCAGCGAAAACGGCAGCCAGAACAGCGCGATGATTTCGGCGAAATACCAGAACGGCTCGTGGTGGTGCCAGGGGTTGGCGTAACGTTCCGCGGTCTGCTTGAACAGGATGTTGTCCAGGTACAGCCGGTGTTCGGGATTATCGGAGGTCAGGCCGAGGTAGACCACCGGCACCAGCCAAAGCGCGATGGCGGCGAAGAACCCCAGCGTCGCCAGCAGCCAGCGCCAGGCATCGCCGGGCTGCCCGGCGTAAAGCGGCTGATACCCGCGGCGCCGGTAAAACCAGAGCGGCAGCAGCGCCAGCAAGGGCAGGAACCCGACGCCCTTGGTGATGACGCCGAGCCCGGCCAGGAAAAAACCGCCGGTCAGCAGACGCCAGTCCGGCCCAAACAGAAGGTGCCGCGCAATGAGGCAGAACGAGGCGGTGGTCATCGCCACCAGCGTCGGATCGATCTGGGCACGCTTGAACTGGTAGGCGAACTGTACGGACACCAGCACCGCGGCGGCGGCCCACAGGCCGGTCCGCTGGTTCCAAAGGCGCTTGCCAAGATCGAACGTCAACCAGAGCGTCAGCATGCCGGCCAGCAGCGACGGCAGCAGGAAACTCCAGCGCCAGCTACCGATCAAAAGGTAACTCAGCGACAGCAGCCAGAAGTAAACGGGCGGCTTATCCGGGTACAGCTCCTGCCCGCGGTGCGGGAACAGCCAATCGCCGCTCTCCACCATCTGCTTGGCGACCAGCACGAACCGCGGCTCGTCGGCCGGCCAAGGATCCCGCAGGCCGAAGCCGGCGAACAGGATGATGAAAGCGAAAATGAAGAAAATCAGCACCGTTCCGGGCTTCAGCCCATCTTCATGCATTCCG
>DATMWF010000026.1:0-2755 GCA_035562675.1 Arenimonas sp.
CGGTCGTCTTTCAGCGTGAAATACAGATGCCCGGACGCCGGACGCGACAGGTTGCTGATTTCCCCTTCAAGCCAGATCTGGCTGAAGTTGGATTCCAGTAAATCCTTGGCCAGGGCGTTCAGCTGCGCGGGTTTGAAGATGCGCCGCTCGGGAGTGGGGGGTGGATAAGAGCTCACTGCAATAGCATAACCGAGTGCACAGGATTTCGCGATTTCCTTTAAACTATCCGTTCTGGGAGATCGCCATGTCTGTGCAGTTCAAACGCTTATCGTACGGTTTTTCCGACTTGGAACAGGTCCAGGGCCAGGCCTTGCCGAAGGAATCCCGTGCACTGAAGCATTGGCTGGAAAATCTGCCGCGCGGCAACGCCAAGGAAATGGCGGTACTGCTGCGCAACAGCCTCGCGCTGGGCATCAAGGTCAAAATGGAGGGGTCCGACCGCTTCAATCAGCTGGAGCTGGTGCGGGCCGATGTCATTGATTCCATCGCCTGGCTGGAGCGCCAGTTCCTGGGCAGTCCGCTGCCGCTGACCAACGACCGTCTGGCCTATGCGCGTCTGGCCCTGCAGCTGCATACCGCATTGGCCGACAGCTACCGCCTGGCCTGCTATGAACTGTGTTTTCCGAACGGCACCATCCCCTTGCTCAAATCGACCATGGTCGGCGCCGCCCTGCAGCGCAGCGTCTGGCATTACCAGCAGACCTTGATCCTGACCTGGAAGCTTTACCAGAGCTGTGCGCCAGGCGTATGGCAGGGACTGCACCGCGTCTATCAGTTCGCGATGTCCCTGAAGCTGGAGACCAAGGACATCGCCGATCCGTGCCTGGGCCATCCCGCGCGCATCCATGACCTGTACGTCGAAACGGCGCTGATGTCACTCATGAACCCGTTCGGTTTCGCGCAGACCGAGCAGGACCAGATCAGGACGCTGGCCAAGGCGTTCGCGCCGCGTTGCTCGATCCAGCGCTTCAGCGCGCTTGAACACACGGCGAAGATCCCGGTGGATGCCGACCAGCCGGTGGATGCCGACCTGCCGGACGACGAAGTGGCTTATCTGCAGTATGCCGCGCTGATTTCGGCGTTGGAGCATGCGGTGGTCAGCGGCGACGGCGGGCAGGCGGAGGTTGAAATCACCCGTGGCCACGGCCAGACCCTGCACATCAGCGTATTGAAGAAAGTCCGTCGTGCACTGGGCCTGGCGTCCGCGCGCGGGTATGCCCGGCTTTCCGAGTCCTACAGCATCGAAACGGTGGTGGCGATGAGCGGCATCCATTATTTCGCCGCCGGCCGGCTGGA
Source organism: Arenimonas sp. (assembly GCA_035562675.1). GTDB lineage: Bacteria > Pseudomonadota > Gammaproteobacteria > Xanthomonadales > Xanthomonadaceae > Arenimonas. The sequence continues at coordinate 1,297 of DATMWF010000026.1, forward strand.
TTTCGAGAATTTCATCCAGAACCTGTCTCAGATGGGCAACCAGGGTCTGAGCATGGCCGCCGATTGGATCAGCATGGGTACCGACACGCAAGCCCAGCGCTCGTTGCAGGCCACGGTGCTCGACCACAGCCTGGGCGGTTACCGGCTGCTCTGGACCGCCGATCAGGCATTGCGGATCAGGGTCGGCGAGATCATCGGCTTGAATGCCATCGGAACCGAACCCGGGCCGATCTGGATGGTCGGTGTGGTGCGCTGGCTGCGTTATGAGCAGAACGGCTCGGTGATGGCCGGCATCAAGCTGCTGTCGCGGCGCTGCAACGCGGTGGCTCTGCGGATTAACCAGGCGGGCAACGCCGGTACCCTGATGCGCGGCCTGGAATTGATGCCGTTGGACAGCCATCTGCCACGCCGGTTCCTGATGTCGGGCCGCCTGGATGGCCAGAAACAGGAGATCGAGGTCATGTACACCTACGAGCCCAACCGTTTGGGGCCGCCGAGACTGGTCGAGCACCTGAAGTCCAATGCCACGACCTTGGCCTCGAACATGGACTATTCCGTGCTGACCATCGAACCGTGACGGGCAGCGCCGCATGACCCAGCATTCCCCCATCACCCGCCGGACCAGCTCGACCGTTTCGATCGGCCGTGTGCAGGTCGGCAGCGATGCGCCGATCGTGGTGCAGTCGATGACCAATACCGATACCGCCGATATCGACGGCAGCGTCAGGCAGATCGCGCAGCTGTGGCGCGCCGGTTCGGAACTGGTGCGGGTCACGGTCAATAACCTGGAATCGGCCAAGGCCGTGCCGCACATCGCCGACAAGCTGGCGATGATGGGCATCGATGTGCCGATTGTGGGCGATTTCCATTACAACGGCCACCAGCTGCTGAGCGATGAACCGGCCTGTGCCGAGCGCTTGGCCAAATACCGCATCAACCCCGGCAACGTCGGTTTCGGCAAGAAGCGCGACAGCCAGTTCGGCGCCATCATCGAGTTGGCCAACCGTTACCGGAAACCGGTGCGCATCGGCGTCAACTGGGGCTCATTGGACCAAAGCCTGGCACAGGCATTGATGGACGAGAACGCCCTGCGTGCCGAGCCTTGGCCGGCCATGCGCGTGCTGCAGGAGGCGTTGGTGCGCTCGGCGCTGGATTCGGCCGCGCAGGCCGTGCAGCTCGGCATGCCCGAAAACCGCATCATCCTGTCGGCGAAAGTCAGCGGCGTGCAGGAACTGATCGCGGTCTACCGTGACCTGGCCAAGCGCTGCACCTATCCGCTGCATCTGGGCCTGACCGAAGCCGGCATGGGCAGCAAAGGCATCGTGGCGTCCACCGCCGCGCTGGCGGTGCTGCTGCAGGAAGGCATCGGGGACACCATCCGCATCTCGCTGACGCCTGAACCGGGCGCCTCGCGCACGCAGGAGGTCATCGTGGCGCAGGAACTGCTGCAGACCATGGG
>DATMWF010000027.1:0-6577 GCA_035562675.1 Arenimonas sp.
TGCCGTTCGCGTTCTCGTCCGGCCGGACCGGCAAACTGTTCGTCGAGTTCACCCTGACCCTGGCCGGCGCGGTGATCGTGTCCGGGTTCACCGCGCTGACCCTGTCGCCGATGATGTGCTCGAAGCTGCTGCGCCACGAGCCGAAGCACGGCCGGTTCTATATGGCCGGTGAACGCATGCTGCTGGCGCTGGATGGCGCGTACCGGCGGGTGCTGGTCAACGTCCTCGGCAGGAAGAAATCCATCGTCGCCGGCGCCGCCGTGCTGTTCATCGCCGCCTTGCTGCTGTTCAGGCTGCTGCCCAATGAACTGGCGCCGCAGGAAGACCAAGGCCTGGTGATCGGTTTCGCGAGCGCGCCGGAAGGCGCCACCATCGACTACACCGACGGCTATGCCAAGCAGATGGAGAAGATCTTCGAAGGGGTCCAGGAACGCGACCGGTCCTTCGTCATCGTCGGCTTCAACGGCGTCACGTCGGCCATCGGCTTCGTCGGCCTGAAGGACTGGGGCGACCGCGGACGCACCTCGCAGCAGATCGCGCAGGGCCTGTTTCCGCAATTCATGGGCATCTCCGGGCTGATGGCCTTTCCGATCACGCCGCCGCCGCTCGGCCAGGGCGGATTCGGGCAACCGGTCAACTTCGTGGTGCAGACCACCGGCAGCTGGGAAGAGCTGGATGTCACGGTCAAAAAACTGCTGGCCAAGATGCAGCAGAACCCGAAACTGACCAACCCCGATTCCGACCTGAAATTGAACAAGCCGGAGCTGCGCATCGAGATGAACCGCGACAAGATCGCCACGGTCGGCAGCGATGTCGGTACCGTCGGCCGAACGCTGGAAACCATGCTCGGCGGGCGCAACGTGACCCGTTTCAAGAAGGGCTCCGAGCAGTACGACGTGATCGTGCAGGTCGATGACGCGCTGCGCCGCACGCCGGAATCGATGTCCAACATCTATGTGCGCGGCAACGACGGCCTGGTGCAGATGAGCAATCTGGCCAGCGTCACCGAAACGGTGGCGGCCAAGGAACTCAACCACTTCAACAAAATGCGTTCGGCGGTGATCAGCGCCGGCCTGGCGCCCGGTTATTCACAGGGCGAAGCGCTGCAGTGGCTGGACGATGCCCTGCAGGAAGTCGCGCCCGGCACGCTGTACGACCTCGGCGGCCAGTCGCGCGAATTCCGCGAGTCCGGATCCAGCACCATGGGCCTGCTGCTGCTGGCGCTGATTTTCATCTATCTGGTGCTGGCGGCGCAGTTCGAAAGTTTCGTCGATCCGTTGGTGATCCTGGTGTCGGTGCCCTTGGCGGTGTTCGGCGCGTTCCTGTGCCTGGTGCTGCTCAATACCGGCGCCGGATTCGGCTTCTGGAACGCCACCGGCTCTTGGAACATCTACACCCAGATCGGCATCGTCACCCTGATCGGGCTGATTTCCAAGCACGGCATCATGATCGTGGAGTTCGCCAACCAGTTGCAGGAGCAGGGCAAGGCCAAGCTGGACGCGGTCATCGAGTCCGCTACGCTGCGCCTGCGCCCGATATTGATGACCACCGGCGCGATGGTGCTCGGTTCGGTTCCGCTGGCCATCGCCTCCGGCGCCGGCTCCGAGGCCCGTCATCAGATCGGCTGGGTCATCGTCGGCGGCATGAGCTTCGGCACGGTGTTCACCCTGCTGGTGGTGCCGGTGGTGTATCTGCTGCTGGCACGCAATCACCGGCATGCGGCGGCAGATTGAATCAAGCCCCGCGGTAGCGGCAACCCGACGTGCAGGTTTCCTGCACATGCACTTCGCTGAGCAGCGGCAGGGCCGGCTTGAGTTCGTCCCAGATCCAGCGCGCCAGGTTTTCGCTGGTGGGGTTCTCCAGCCCGAAGACGTCGTTCAGGTAATGGTGGTCGAGGCGCTCGTAAATCGGCTGGAAGGCGTTTTTGATGTCGGTGAAATCCATGATCCAGCCGGTGCTTTCGCCGGGCTCGCCCGACACGGACAGTTCGACCTGGAAGGAATGGCCATGCAGCCGCGCGCATTTGTGGCCATCGGGCACATTCGGCAGGCGGTGCGCCGCTTCAATGTGGAATTTTTTGTAGATTTCCATGATTTATCCCGCTCCACTGTCCGCCGATAGCATAGCATTAAAGCCTTGAACTTAAGCACGTGGAGAGCGGCACCGATGCCATCCGAACAAAGTGAAAGTGCCGTGCTTGGCGTGGTGTTGGCCGGCGGCCTGTCACGCCGCATGGGCCGCGATAAAGCCCTGCTGGACCTGCATGGCCGCCCGTTGCTCCGGCGTCAGGTGGAGGTTCTGGCCGCGCTGTGCGGACAGGTGGTGGTCAGCGGCGATTATGCCGGCTACGACTGCGTACCTGACTTCGGTGCGCGGCGCGGCCCCCTGGGCGGGATCCATTCGGTCTGCGCGCGCTTCCCCGCCGCGGGGCTGCTGGTACTTCCCGTGGATATGCCGCAGATTACGTCGGCAACTTTGGCGGCCTTGCTCACACAGCCTGTGTCCTGTCACTTCGACGGACAGCCCCTGCCGGCATATTTCCCCGATGGCGGGCTGCTGATGAACGCGCTGCGCGCGATTTTCGACCAGCCCGATGGGGGGCTTTCGGTCCACCGCCTGCACGCGGCGTTAGGCAGTAAAGCGCTTGATGCGGCTGGCTTCGAGGCCCTGAATCTCAATACGCCCGAGCAATGGGCGGCATATGTGCAGAACGATATTGATTAGCAATGCTTATATTAAATATAGTTAAATCGAATAACTATAAGTTGAATTTATAAAAAACCCTAAAATCAGTTGACAGCCCCGGAATACGGCGGTTAGGATTAATCCATGAACCGCACTTCACTGCATCCCGCCAACCCGTCGAACGCGTCCATCCTCGTGGTGCTCGTACTCGTACTCCTCATTAGTGCAGGAGCGGGATAGCGTGCAGGTCTGATCGACGAGACAACCACCTAAACCCCGCCTCCTGAAAAGAGGCGGGGTTTTTCATTACAGGCGATACGGGAATTTTCATGGATACAACGGCAAGCGGCGGCATCGAAACATCGGGTCGGGTGAAAATCTTCGACACCACCCTGCGCGACGGCGAACAGGCCCCGGGCTACTCGATGAGCCGGAGCCAGAAGCGCCGGATGGCCCAGGTGTTGGCCGAGCTGGGCGTCGATGTCATCGAAGCCGGATTCGCGCAGGCCAGCGACCAGGATTTCTCCGCGATTCAGTCCATCGCGCAGGACGTCCGCGGTCCGGTCATCTGTTCCCTGGCGCGTTGCCAGAAGGGCGATATCGAAGCGGCCGCGCGCGCGCTGCAGGCGGCGCAGCGCAGCCGCATCCATGTATTCATCGCGACCAGCCCGCTGCACCGTGAGTTCAAGCTGGCGATGAGCCGGCAGCAGGTCATCGATAACGCCGTGGCCGGCGTGCTGCTGGCCCGGCAGTACGCCGATGACGTGGAATTTTCCGCCGAAGACGCCATGCGCACCGAGCCGGAATACCTGGCCGAGGTACTGGCGGCCGTGATCGCGGCCGGCGCCGGCACGGTCAACATACCGGATACGGTCGGTTACACCACACCGGCGGAGATGGCCGAACGCATCGCCTACCTCAGGAAACACGTGCGCAACATCGATAACGCGGTGATCAGCGTGCATTGCCACAACGACCTGGGCATGGCGGTCGCCAACAGCCTGGCGGCGGTATCCGCCGGTGCCCGGCAGGTGGAATGCACCTTGACCGGCATCGGCGAACGTGCCGGCAACGCCGCCCTGGAAGAGGTGGTGATGGCCCTGAAAACCCGCAGTGAACTGTATGGCGTGGACACCGGGGTGGTGACCCGCCGCCTTTACCCGGCCGCGCGCCAGTTCAACACCCTGCTGGGCATCGCCATGCCGCGCAACAAGGCCGTGGTCGGCGAAAACGCTTTCGCGCACGAGGCCGGCATCCACCAGCATGGCATGCTGAAGCACCGCGGCACCTATGAGATCATGCGCCCGGAGGACGTCGGCTTCGAGCGCTCGCAGCTGGTGCTGGGCAAGCACAGTGGGCGCCACGCGCTGCGCGAACGCCTGACGATGCTCGGCCACCAGCCGGACGACGCGCTGTTCGAAAGCATCTTCACCGGCTTCAAGGCTCTGGCCGATAAAAAACGCGAAGTGTTCGACAGCGACCTGGAGGCCTTGGCCAACGGCCACGATCCGGAAGCCAGCGGGCCTTGGCATATCGAGCAGTGGCACACCGCCAGCCACAACGGCGGCACCGCCTCCGCGTCGGTGCGTCTGCGCCACGACGACGGCTTCCAGACCAGCGAAGCCTCGATCGGCGACGGCCCGGTGCATGCCATCCTGAGCGCATTCGAGCGCGCCACCGGGCACGCGCTGACCATCCGCAATTTCAACATCCATTCGCTGAGCAACGGCGGCGATGCGCAGGGTCAGGCCAGCCTGATCGTCGATTACCAGGGCCGCGAAGTGCGCGGCAACGGCGTGTCCACCGATATCGTCGAGGCCGCCGCATTGGCCGCGCTGGAGGTCGTCAACCGCATCGAACGCATCCAGGCGCCGGACAGCAAAGCGGCGAACCGCTCTTAAGGAACCCACCCAATGCCTAACCCCTCCATCCCGGCACGCACCCTGTTGGACAAACTCTGGGACAGCCACGCCGTGCGCGCCGAAACAGCCGACGCGCCGGCCACCCTGTACGTCGACCTGCACCTGATCCATGAAGTGACCACGCCGCAGGCGTTCACCGAACTGCGCCAGCGCGGATTGACGGTGCGCTGTCCGGAACGCGTGCTGGCGACCCTGGACCATTCCACACCGACCCGCAAGCCGGACGCACAGGGCCGGCACGTCTATGCCACGCCGGAAGCGGCCGAGCAGGTCGGCACCCTGGAAAGAAACTGCACCGAGTTCGGCATCGCCCTGCACGGCTGGGACAGCGCGCAGCGCGGCATCGTGCATGTCATCGGCCCGGAGCTGGGCGCCACCCAGCCGGGCATGACCATCGTCTGCGGCGACAGCCACACCTCGACGCATGGCGCGTTCGGCGCACTGGCGTTCGGCATCGGCACCACCGAAGTCGGCCATGTGCTGGCCACCCAATGCCTGCTGCAGCGCAAACCGAAGAGTTTCTCCGTGCAGGTCGACGGCCGCCTGCGGCCGGGCGTCAGCGCCAAGGACCTGGCCCTGCATATCATCGGCACCATCGGCTTCAACGGCGGCACCGGGCATGCCTTCGAATTCCGCGGCAGCGCCATCGAGGCGCTCGACATGGAACAGCGCATGACCCTGTGCAACATGTCGATCGAGGCCGGCGCGCGCGCCGGCATGATCGCGCCGGACCAGACCACCTTCGATTACCTGCAGGGCCGCGAGCGGGCTCCGCAGGGCGAGGCTTGGCGGGAAGCGGTCGCCCGGTGGCGCACGTTGACGTCCGATCCCGGCGCGGTTTTCGACAGGCAGGTCGTCATCAACGCCGCCGACGTCGGCGTCACCGTCAGCTACGGCACGCATCCCGGCATGGTCGCCGGCATCCAGTCCAACATTCCGGCCGCCGCCGATTTCCAAGAGCAGAAAGCCCTGCAGTACATGCAGCTGCAGGCCGGACAGCCGCTGCTGGGCACCAAGGTCGACGTGGTGTTCATCGGCAGCTGCACCAATTCGCGCCTGTCGGACCTGCGCGCCGCGGCCGGGATCCTGCGCGGCCGGCAAGTGGCCGGGCATGTGCGCATGCTGGTGGTGCCGGGTTCCGTGCCGGTCCAGAAGGCGGCGGAAGCCGAGGGCCTGCACCACGTGTTTACGCAGGCCGGCGCCGAATGGCGCGAGCCGGGCTGTTCCATGTGCATCGCCATGAACGGCGACAAGGCCGAGCCGGGCGAGCTGGTGGTCAGCACCAGTAACCGCAATTTCGAAGGCCGTCAGGGACAGGGCGCGCGGACCCTGCTGGCCAGCCCGGCGGTCGCCGCCGCCAGCGCCATCGCCGGCTGTGTCGCAGACCCGGCCGAGTACATCAGCCACAGGGAGCAGGCGGCATGAAACCGATCACGCTGATCCGTTCGCGCACCATGGTGCTGCCGTTCGAGAACATCGACACCGACCGCATCATCCCGGCCCGCTTCCTGACCACCACCGAACGCCAAGGGTTGGGACGGTTCGCTTTCCACGACTGGCGGTTCAACCAGGACGGCAGCATCAATGCCGGCTTCCCGCTGAACATGTCCGAAGCGCAGGGCTGCGAAATACTGGTGGCGGGCCGTAATTTCGCCTGCGGCTCCTCGCGCGAACATGCGCCGTGGGCCCTGCTGGACTACGGCATCCGCGCGGTGCTGAGTTCGGAAATCGCCGATATCTTCCGCAACAACGCCTTGAAGAACGGCCTGCTGGCGCTGGTCATCAGCACCGAGGAGCATGCGTTCCTGCTCAACCATCCGGGCATCGAGCTGGCCATCGACCTGCGCCATTGCAGCATCGAACTGCCGGATGGCGGCCGGTTTTCCTTCCAGATGGACGGGTTCGCACGCACCTGCCTGCTGCAGGGCGTCGACCAGATGGGTTATCTGCTCGCGCAGCGCGACGCCATC
>DATMWF010000028.1:0-3773 GCA_035562675.1 Arenimonas sp.
GCTCCGGCAATCTTGCCAAAATCCCGCATCCTGTGTATCATAACCGGCTCTCTAGCAGGAAACTTGGCCTGCTTGATTTTAATGTCCTGGAGTTACCATGCCTAATGTAAAAGTCCGCGAAAACGAACCGTTTGAATTCGCACTGCGTCGCTTCAAGCGCACCTGCGAGAAAGCAGGCGTTTTGGCCGATACCCGCAAGAAAGAATTCTACGAAAAGCCGACGCAGGAACGCAAGCGCAAAGCCGCTGCCGCCGTCAAGCGCCAGGTTCGCCGCAGCTCGCGCGACATCACCAAGCGCCAGCGTCTGTATTGATCGCCCGCTGAGCGCTTGCGCTCGCGTCCAAAAGCCGGTTGCGCCTGAGCGTTTCCGGCTTTTTGTGTTTATCCCGCCAATGAATCCGGAGACTGTATGTCCTTGAAAACGCAACTGACCGATGATATGAAGACCGCCATGAAGGCCGGCGACAAGGAACGTCTCGGCGTCGTGCGCCTGATCCTTGCCGCGCTGAAGCAGCGCGAAGTGGACGAGCGCATCGAGATCACCGACGTCGTCGTGCTGGTCGTGCTGGAAAAGATGCTCAAGCAGCGCAAGGACTCCATCAGCCAGTTCGAGGCCGCCGGCCGCGATGACCTGGCGCAGATCGAAAAGATGGAATCGGCGATCATCCAGACTTACCTGCCCCAGCCGCTGGGCGCAGAGGAAGTTCAGGCCCTGGTCGCGCAGGCCATCGCCGACACCGGCGCCGACGGTCCGCAGGCGATGGGCAAGGTCATAGCCGCGCTGAAACCGCAGTTGGCCGGCCGCGCCGACATGGGCGTCGTTTCCGGACTGGTGAAGGCCGCCCTCGCCGCGAAATAAGCGCGCGTCCCGCCGCGATTGATGGCATCCTAATCCGATGGCGAAATTACCCGAATCCTTCATCGACAACCTGCTGTCGCGCGTCGACCTGGTGGAGATCATCGGTTCGCGCGTCCCGCTGAAAAAGCAGGGAAAGGACTACTCCGCGCGTTGCCCGTTCCACGACGAACGCTCGCCTTCGTTCACGGTCTCGCCCAGCAAGCAGTTCTATTACTGCTTCGGCTGCGGCGCCAAAGGCACCGCGATCAGCTTCCTGATGAACTACGACCGGCTGACCTTCATGGACGCGGTCGAGGACCTGGCCAAACGCGCCGGCATCGAGATCCCCAAAGACGCCCGGCAGCATGCCGACGCCGATGACGGCAAGGACCTGTATGCCGCCCTGGACGCCAGCAGCCAGTTCTTCCAGAAGCAGCTGGCGGCCTCCGACAAAGCCAGGTCCTATCTCGGCAAGCGCGGCGTGGATGCCAGGAGCATCGCGCAGTTCGCCATCGGCTATGCGCCGGAAGGCTTCAACGGGCTGATGGACGCGCTCGGCACCGACGACCGCCGCAAAGGCCTGCTGGAGAAGACCGGCATGCTGTCGAAGTCCGACAACGGCCGCCTGTACGACAAATTCCGCGGCCGGATCATGTTCCCGATCTTCGACCGGCGCGGAAGGGTGATCGCTTTCGGCGGCCGCGTGCTGGAAAAGGATGACGGCCCGAAATACCTGAACTCCCCGGAAACGCCGCTGTTCCACAAAGGCCGCGAACTGTATGGCCTCTGGCAGGTCAAGCAGGCGCACAGCAAGATCCCGCGCCTGATCGTGGTGGAAGGCTACATGGACGTGGTCAGCCTTTTCCAGCATGGCATCCAGGAAGCGGTGGCCACGCTCGGCACCGCCACCACGCCGGACCATGCCGAGCTGCTGTTCCGCAACAGCGCGGATGTGGTGTTCTGTTTCGACGGCGACAAGGCCGGCCGCGCCGCCGCCTGGAAAGCGGTCGAATCGATCATCCCGCGCATGCGCGACGGCCGCCAGGCGTTCTTCCTGTTCCTGCCCGAGGGCGAAGACCCGGACACCATCGTCAAGACCGAAGGCGCCGGCGGTTTCGAGGCGCGCGTACAGGCCGCGATGACCCTGTCGGACTACTTCTTCGACGAGCTCGGCAAGAACACCAACATCAACACCCTGGAAGGCAAGGCACGCCTGGCCGAGAAAGTGAAGCCGTATCTGGAAAGAATCCCCGACGGTGCATTCCGCGACCTGATGACCGAGCGCCTGCTTGGACTGACCGGCGTGGCGCAGCCCGTGCAGGCGGCCGCCAAAGCGCCGAACGCCCGGACCGCGGCAATAACGCCCAAACGCAGCCTGATCCGCGCCATCATCACCTTGTTGCTGCAGAACCCGAAGCTGGGCGTCAGCCTGCCGACGCCGCTCGGCTTCGAACAGCTCAACCAACCCGGCGTCTCGCTGCTGCTGGAACTGCTGGAGTTGATCCGGACACGCCCGGAAATCACCTCCGCATCGCTGCTGGAAGCGTTTGAACAGCACGCCGACACGCTGGCCCTGCAGAAGCTGGTCATGCTGGAACTGCCCGGCGACGAAGCCAGCCTACGCCAGGAATTCAGCGATGCGCTGGAGCAGCTGCAGAAGCAATACCGCCAGCAGCGGCTCAATGAACTCCGGCAGCAGATGGCGCAGCAGGGCTTGAGCGCACAGGAAACCGGCGAGCTGCGCGAGCTTCTGCTGAGCAGAGGCTGAGCACGCCGAATCGACATATGTCCCGACAGCACCACCCCGCGCAAGCGGGGTTCTGCTTTACGCCACCGCGAAGGTCGGCGCCATTACCCAATGGTCGATGAGCAGGAACGCAAACAGCGCCATCAGATACCAGATCGAATACTTGAACACTTCCATCGCGAACAGCTCGTCCGGCGGGTTCATCAGGCGGATGGCGTAGTACAGGAATACCGCGCCGAGCACCACCGCGCCGCCCAGGTAGAACAGGCCGCTCATGCCGGTGATCCATGGCAGCAGGGTGACCACGAACAGCAGGATGGTGTAGAACAGGATCTGCCAGCGGGTGTAGGTCACCCCATAGATCACCGGCAGCATCGGGATCAGCGCGCGGGCGTAGTCCTCGCGGCGGAAGATGGCCAAGGCCCAGAAATGCGGCGGCGTCCACACGAAGATGATCAGGAACAGCAGCAGTGCGTGCGGATCGACGGTATTGCTGATCGCGGCCCAGCCCAGCACCGGCGGTGCGGCGCCGGCGGCGCCGCCGATCACGATGTTCTGCGGCGTGGCACGCTTCAGGAAGCCCGTGTACACGATGGCGTAGCCGATCAGCGACGCGAAGGTCAGCACGGCGGTCAGCACGTTCACCTGCCATACCAGCAACAGCATCGACAGCGCGCCGAGCAGCACCGCGAACACCAGAACCTGCCTGCCCGACAGGGAGCCGGATGGCAGCGGACGGTGGGCCGTGCGCGCCATGATGGCGTCGATGCGCTGGTCGAGCAGATGGTTGATGGCGGCCGCCGAGGAGGCGGCCAGCCAGATGCCGAGGCTGCCGAACAGCACCGGCTTCCACGGCGGCATGCCGGGCACCGCGAGGAACATCCCGATGATCGCGGTGAATACGATCAAGGCCACCACACGCGGCTTGGTCAGTTCGAAATAATCCTTGAATACAATCGTCATAAGTTATCCGGTTCAGTCCTGAAGGGATTCAGGGCTTTGCTCCGGCTCGCGCAGCCGCGCCAGCAGGCCGACCACCACGAACAGCAGCAGGGCGGCGCCGGCATTATGCGCTACGGCCACCCAGAGCGGAAGGGACAACACCACATTGCTGATGCCCAGCGCGATCTGCGCAAGCACCAACAGCAGCAGCAGACTGCCCCAATACACCAGACCGGGCGTCCGAAT
>DATMWF010000029.1:0-2015 GCA_035562675.1 Arenimonas sp.
GCTGATCGATATCGACGCCGATGGCGCCTTGGACGTAGCGCTGCAGAACAAGGGTTCGGTGCTGCATCTGTTCCGTCAGGTAGGCGGATATTGGCGCCCTGCCGGCACGGTATCCTGGCGTTCGGAATGCACGCGGATCGCGGAGCCGATCAAGCGGGGCGCTATCCGTGCGTTGACGCCGGAACTGCAGGATCTAGAAATCGGCGGCGTCCGTTACCGGATAAACAGCATGGATAATGCTGTTGCCAAAACGGGTTGCGTTGAATGAGCTTGTGCAGCCAAAACGGCATCCTGAGAATTGCGGCATCAGCGCGCCAAAGAACGCTTTATACGTTGACGATACCCATGCGTTTGCCGAGCACGGTAGGCGCCTGGTGCGCGAAATCATCCAGTTGCACGGCGCCCTTCGGAAACAGCAGGATGACCGTAGACCCGTAATTGAAACGCGCCATTTCCGAGAACCGGTCGAGCGTGATGTTACGGCCGCGGAAATCCAGTTTTTTCGGTTGGTCGGCGTATTTTGGGATGTTCACCCCGTTCCAGACCGTTTCCACGCCGGATACCAGCATGGCGCCGACCATCACTGAACACATCGGGCCGAAGTCGGTATCGAAATGGCAGACCAGACGCTCGTTGCGGGCGAACAGCCGCGGTACGTCGTTGACCGTGGACGGCGACACGCTGAACAGGCGGCCCGGTACATGCAGGGTTTCGGCCAAGGTGCCGGTCCAGGGCATGTGCACACGGTGATAATCCCGCGGCGACAGGTAAATGTTCATGAACACGCCGTCCTCATAGGCTTCGGCAAGTCCTGCATCGCCCAATAATTCCGCCGCCGTGTAGTCGTGGCCCTTGGCCTGGAAGATGCGGCCGTTTTCTATCCGGCCGCATTGGCTGACCTTGCCGTCGGCCGGCAGCAGCAGCGTGCGTGGGTCGGGATCGGCGATGCGTGCGCCGGGCTTGAGCGCACGGGTGAAGAATGCGTTGAAGCTGGCATAATTTTCCGGATCCGGATCGGCTGCTTCGCTCAGGTTGACGTCGAAATTGGCCAGGATGGTGTTGATGAACGTACGTTTGATCCAGGGCGTTTCCGAGTGCGCCAGAAAATAAGCCAGACGCGAGAGTAGTCGGTGCGGCAGCAGGTATTGCGCGAGGATGGCCGGTTTCATAGTGGATTCTTCGACAAAGTGAGCAGGTCCTGGGCGATGGCCTGTGGATCCAGGGGTGGCCGGATGATGCCGGCGAACTCGGCGTCCGGGTTGAGCAGCACAAGCGTCGCGGAATGGTCCATGGTGTAAGTGTCGCCCTGCGGCACTTTCATGTAGACCAAGCCCAAGGCGCGGGTGAATTCGCCCAACTGCGGTTCCTGGGCGGTGGCGGTCAGGGTGTCCTTGTTGAAGAACGCCGCATAGTCGGCAAGTGCTTCGGGGGTGTCGCGTTCCGGGTCGATGGACAGGAACAGCAGTTTCGGTTTGTTCGACAGGTTCGATTTAGCCCAAATGGCCTGGGCCTGCGCCAGCTCGGTCAAGGTGGTAGGGCATATGTCCGGGCAATGGGTGAATCCGACGAAGACCACCGTCCATGATCCTTTCAGGGTTTCCGCGCTCAGCGTGCCGCCCGCGGTCTGCAGGCTGAAGGCCGGCAAGGCGCGTGGCGTGTCGATGACATTGGCGGTCTGCATCTTCGGTACCGGTACGGCTGCTTCGCGGACGCCGAAATAGCGCTGCGACAGGGACAGGCCCAATCCCGCAGCGGCGGCCACTACGAAAATGGCCAGGATTTTCTTGTTCATTTATTCATCGTGATCGGTTGGAGTCTGCTTAAATTATAGCCCCAGGGCGCTATAATGGGCACTCTTAATGTCCTGAGGCCGCCATGAGCGCAGAACTCTCCACCATCATCGACTTCATCCGCTACGGCGCCAGCCAGTTCGGCCGGGCCGGATTGACCTTCGGCCACAGCTTCGACAACGCCTTGGATGAATCGACCCAGCTGGTGCTGCACGCCTTGCACCT
>DATMWF010000030.1:0-3145 GCA_035562675.1 Arenimonas sp.
ACTGCAACGTAGAGTAATGGTCGGTTCGGGTTTCGCATATTCATCGGTAACCTTCCTTGCTGGGGGTCTTGGACATGTCGTGATATTCACCTCATCACGCAAAATCCTACTCCTGTGTTTTGTAAATTGCAAAGCACTTCCTGATGCCGGAAATAAAATGCGCCCAAAGACAAGATAAATGCATCCAAAGACAAATTGAATGCATTTGAAGCCATGGCGCCGCGGCCCGCGGGTATAATCAATCGAACCTGTCATCGCAAGAGAAACGACCATGGACGCCCTGCCGCGCTGCCCGAAATGCCATTCCGAATACACCTACGCGGACGGCGCGAATTTCGTCTGTCCCGAATGCGCGCATGAATGGCGCGAAGAGACCGCCGCCGATGCCGGCGAACAGGTCAAGGTGGTCAAGGATTCGGTCGGCAACATCCTGCAGGACGGCGACACCGTGACCGTGATCAAGGACCTGAAAGTGAAAGGTTCATCGTCATCGGTCAAGGTCGGCACCAAGGTCAAGAACATCCGCCTGGTCGACGGTGACCACGACATCGACTGCAAAATCGACGGCTTCGGCGCCATGCAGCTGAAATCGGAGTTCGTCCGGAAAGCCTGAAAAGCCCTTCAGCCAAATACGCTATCATCGAATGCCCCCCTTGATGCCCGGATTGCCGCGATGCAAGAACCCTTCGACCTGCTGATACGGCGTGCCACGCTGTTCGACGGAACCGGCGTGGCAAGGCGGATTGCCGATGTCGCAGTCCGCGGCGGGCGCATCGCCGAAATCAGCGCCGAACCCCTGCCGGCCGAATCGGCCAAGCGGGTGATTGAGGCCGAAGGCCATTGGCTGACACCGGGCTTCATCGACATCCACACCCATTATGACGCTGAGCTGCTGTTGGCGCCCGGACTGCACGAATCGGTCCGGCATGGCGTCACCACCTGCCTGGTCGGCAGCTGTTCGATCAGCATGATTTACTGCGAGGCCGAAGACGCCTCGGATATCTTCACGCGGGTCGAATCGATTCCGCGCGAATTCGTGCTGCCGGCCCTGCAGAAGATCAAGACCTGGAACGACGCCGCCGGCTATATCGCGCACCTGCAAAGCCTGCCCTTGGGTCCGAACATCGCCAGCTACATGGGCCATTCCGACCTGCGCACGGCGGTGATGGGCCTGGCGCGCGCGGTCGATCCGAAAGCCCGGCCGACCGAGGCGGAAATGCGGACCATGGAACGGCACCTCGACGAGGGCATCGACCAGGGTCTGCTCGGCCTGTCCGGCATGACCAATCCCTGGGACAAGGTCGACGGCGACCGTTACCGTTCGGCGGCCCTGCCATCGGTGTATGCGCACTGGCGCGAATACCGGCGCCTGCACAGGCTGCTGCGCAAACGCGGCGCCATCCTGCAGTCGGCGCCCAACCTCAACAATCCGGTCAACGCGCTGTTCTATCTGTTCACCTCGGCCGGCCTGGCCGTGCGGCGCAGCCTGAAAACCACCCTGATCACCCTGATGGACGTGAAAGCCAAGCCGGGCCTGGACAGGATCGTCAGCGCCGGCACCGGATTCTTCAACCGCTGGCTGGGCGCCAATTTCCGCTGGCAGGCCCTGCCGCAGCCGTTCCAGGTGTATGCCGACGGCATCGACTTCATCATCTTCGAGGAATTCCCGGCCGGCGAGGCCGCCCTGCACCTGAAGCGCGACTTCGACCGCAACAAACTGTTCGCCGACCCGGACTACCGCACCCGCTTCAAGGCCGAATACCAGCGCAAGTGGGGCGGGCGGGTCTGGCACCGCGACTTCGGCGACGCGCATGTCATCGGCTGTCCGGACGCGTCCCTGGTCGGCAAAACCATCAAACAGATCGCCGATGCACGGGGCGAACATGAAGTGAACACGTTTCTCGACCTGATCATCGATTACGGCCGAAGCCTGCGCTGGTCGACGTTGATCGCCAACCACAACCCGGCGCGGGTCGCGGCCAACCTCAACACGGACTGCGCCATCATCGGCTTTTCCGATGCCGGCGCGCACCTGCGCAACATGGCGTTCTACAACTTCGGCATCTGCATGCTGCAGCTGGCGGCGCAGGACCAGCCGATCATGACGCCTGAAAAGGCGGTCTGGCGCCTGACCGGTGAAATCGCCGACTGGTATGGCATCGACGCCGGTAAAATCGTGCCAGGTGCGCGCGCCGACATGGTGCTGATCGATCCGGATGCCCTTGAACATGCGGATGTCGGCCGATACGCCGAAGCACGGTTCGAGGCGCTCGGCGGGCTGATGCGCGTGGTCAACCGCCATGACGGCGTGGTCAAGGCCGTCGTCATCAACGGCAACATCGCGTTCGAAAACGACCTGCCTGCGGACGGACTCGGCACGGTGCCGGTATTCGGACGGTTCCTGCCGCGTTCGGGGCCTACCGAACGGTGATCCGCCGGAAAGCCCTGTAGATTGACAATCCCGCACAAGGAAAAAAACATGAGAAAAATCCTGTTGATGGCGTTGATGACCCTGGTCGGCTGCACCGGCAAGCCCGACAACATCAAACCGGTGGAAAACTTCCAGGCCGACAGATACCTCGGCACCTGGTATGAAATCGCGCGCATCGACCACCGCTTCGAGAAAGGCCTGTCGAAGGTCACCGCCCAATACAGCCTGCGCGAGGACGGCGGAATCACCGTGATCAACCGAGGCTACTCCGCCGCGGAAGGCGCCTGGAAGGAATCGGCCGGCAAAGCCTATTTCGTCGAGGGCAAGGACAAAGGCTTCCTGAAAGTGTCGTTTTTCGGACCGTTCTACGGTTCCTATATCGTATTTGAACTCGAGCCGAAGGATTACCGGTATGCGCTGGTCAGCGGGCCGGACACGTCCTATTTCTGGCTGCTGTCACGCACGCCGGACATGGATCCTGCATTACGCGACCGCTTGATCGATACCGCCGTGGCCAAAGGCTTCAAGCGCGAAGACATCCTCCTGGTCGATCAACGTCCGGCCGCAGCGGGAAACTGATTCCGTGTTTTACCGCCTGCGGGTACTGGCCCTGTCGCCCTTGCTGCTGATGCAGGGTCTTTATGTGCGCAAGGTCACCCCGCGCCTGCCGGAAGCGGCCGGTGCGCGCGCCGGCGAGGCGGGCACCGGCCCTGC
>DATMWF010000031.1:0-4229 GCA_035562675.1 Arenimonas sp.
GCAGGCCATGCGCGGCACAGGCTTCCTGCAGCGGCTGGATGAGCGTCTGTGCGAACTGCTCGAGACGGTAGTTGACGGAGCACGCACCGCGTGAACGGGTTCCCTCGTAATCGACCCCGAGGCCGCCGCCGGAATCCATGAAACGGATACCGCAGCCGGCCTTGCTCAGCTCGACGAAATAGCGCACCGCCTCGCGCATGCCGGCGGCGATATCGCGCAGGTTGGAGATCTGCGAGCCCATGTGGAAATGCAGCAGCTGCAGGCAGTCGAGCTGGCCGGCGGCGCGCAGGCGCTCGACCAGATCCAGCACCTGGCGCGGCGACAGGCCGAACTTGGCTTTATCGCCGCCGGAGTTCTGCCACTTGCCTGCGCCAAGGGTGGACAGGCGCAGGCGCACGCCGATGCCGGGCTTGACCCCGAGTTTGGCCGCTTCCTGCAGGATCATGTCGAGCTCGGACGGCTTTTCGACCACGATGGTGGTATCGAAGCCGAGCTGCTTGCCGAGCAGCGCCAGGTGGATGAACTCACGGTCTTTGTAACCGTTGCAGACGATGACGCTGCCCGGCTTGGCCAGCCCCAGTACCGCCATCAGTTCCGGCTTGGAGCCGGCTTCCAGGCCGAACTGTTCATTGCCGGCCGCGGCCAGCACGCCGGCCACGCCGAAATGCTGGTTGACCTTGATCGGATAGACCGCGGTATAGCCGCCTTTGTAGCCCAGATGGCCCATGGCGGCGTTGAACGCGCGCTGCATGGCCTGCAGGCGGTGCGGCAGGATGTCGGAGAAGCGCAGCAGCAGCGGCAGCTTGACGCCGTCGCGCGCGGCCTGTTCGATCAGCTCCGGAATCGGCAGGCGTGGGCCTTCCGGGCCCAGCGGCTGGGCGCAGACCCGGCCGGCGGCGTCGATGTCGAAATAGCCCTCCGACCAGAACGGCATCGAATACAGGTGTTTGGCGTGTTCAACCGACCAAGCGCTCATGGGCCCAGGTTCCTTGACGAAGAGGCGTTATTGTAACCCCCCATTGGCTGGAATCAGCTACAATGCGCCTCACTTTTTGCATTTTTTCAGGAGCGCCCGTGGCTAACGAACCCTGGTTTTACGAAAACTTCGAACACACCGGATCAGCCATCGGCTTCCGCATCGTCAGGAAACTCGATGAAGTGCAGTCGCCGTTCCAGAAGATCGAGATCTACCAGACCACCGACTTCGGCAACCTGATGGTGATCGACGGCGCCATGATGGTGAGCACCCGCGAGAACTTCTTCTATCACGAGATGATGTCGCATGCCGCCATTTATACCCATGCGGCCCCCAGGAACATCGTGATCATCGGCGGCGGCGACTGCGGAACGCTGCGCGAATGCCTGAAGCACGCCGATGTCGAATCGGTGGTGCAGTGCGACATCGATGAACAGGTGACCCGCATGGCCGAGAAATACTTCCCGGAACTGTGCGAAAGCAACGGCGATCCGCGCGCCACGGTGATGTTCGACGACGGCATCGCCTACATGCGCAACGCCGCGCCCGGCAGCATCGACATCATCATCGTCGATTCGACCGATCCGGTCGGCCCGGCCGAAGGCCTGTTCAACCAGGCGTTCTACGAAAACTGCTTCAAGGCGCTGCGCCCTGACGGCCTGCTGGTGCAGCAGAGCGAATCGCCGCTGGCGCTGATGCACCTGATCCAGGACATGTGCGGTGCCATGCGCGATGCCGGCTTCCGGAATTTCCGCACCCTGCCGTTCCCGCAACCCTGCTATCCGACCGGGTACTGGAGCTGCACGTTGGCCAGCAAATCGGCCGGTGACCTGACACTGTTCCGAAGCCAGGACGCCGCCGCCAAGGCATTCAGCACCGAGTATTACAACGCCGGCGTGCACCAGGCCGCCTTGGCCCAGCCCGAGTTCATCAAGCGCGCGCTGAACCAAAGCTGAAAAACGCCCCGCCATCGGACATGCTGGCGGGGCCGCGCAAAAAAATGCCCCGCTGGCCAGGGGAAGCGAGCGGGGCAAGGGTTTAAAGAAGCTGGCCGGGGAAAGCCGAACTTCTTCGGATTATCTCAGGGGGGAGATGAATCCACAACAAGCGTTGCGCTTGTTAGATACAGTTAAGCATAGGCAAGGTTAACGCTTTGTGAATCGCGGGCATGTTTCCGGCGATTTTTCCGGGAACTTTCCGACGGAACGCAACACCCACTCCGGCTTAACGGAAAACTAATGCGCCTCGTCCCAGTTCGGACCCACGCCCGACTCCACCAGCAGCGGCACGTTCAATTCCGCGGCCGATTCCATCAGCCGCTTCACGTTCGCCAGCAGCTCGGGAACGAAGGCCTCATCGGCCTCGAACACCAGTTCATCGTGCACCTGCATCAGCATCAGCGCCCGGCTTGCGTGCGGGTTGATCCACTGCGCGACCGCAAGCATCGCGCGCTTGATGATATCGGCGGCGGTGCCCTGCATCGGGGCGTTGATCGCCGCGCGCTCGGCGCCGGCGCGTTGCCCGGCGTTCCGGCCGTTGATTTCGTTCAGGTACAGGCGGCGGCCGAACACCGTTTCAACATACCCGTCGGCCTTGGCCTTGGCGCGCGTGCTGTCCATGTAAAGGCGGACGCCCGGGTAGCGGCTGAAATACAGGCTGATGTAGTCCTGCGCCTCGTTCCGGCCGACGCCCAGCTGCTTGGCGAGCCCGAACGCGCTCATGCCGTACATCAACCCGAAATTGATGGCTTTGGCGGCGCGGCGCTGGTCGGCGCTGACCGCGTCCGGCGAAACGCCGAAAACCTCGGCGGCGGTCGCCCTGTGCACGTCCAGTCCGGATCCGAAGGCCGCCATCAGTCCCTCATCGGCGGACAGGTGCGCCATGATGCGCAGCTCGATCTGCGAGTAATCGAAGGACAGGATTTTCCGGCCCGGCGGCGCGATGAAGGCCTGGCGGATTTTCCGGCCGTCTTCGGTGCGCACCGGAATGTTCTGCAGGTTCGGATCGCTTGAACTCAGACGCCCGGTGGCGGCGCCGGCCTGGTGGTAGCTGGTGTGCACGCGGCCGGTGTCCGGGTTGACCATCATCGGCAGCTTGTCCGTGTAGGTGCTGCGCAGCTTGGCCATGCCACGGTGCTCGAGGATCAGGCGCGGCAGTTCGTGGTCGTCGGCGATGGCCGCCAGCGCCTCCTCGTTGGTGGACGGCGCGCCGCCCGGCGTTTTCAGCTTGGCGGTCAGGCCGAGCTCATCGAACAGCAGGGCGCCCAGCTGCTTCGGCGAATCCAGGTTGAAATGCCGGCCGGCCACCTGGTACGCCTTGTTCTGCACCTGCAGCATGCGCGCGGACAGGTCCGCGCTCTGCGCCTGCAGGAGTTTGACGTCGATCAGCACGCCGTTCTCTTCGATGTCGCACAGCACCTGCTGCAGGGGGACCTCCAGGCCATGGTACAGCGCGCCCAGCATCGGCTCGGCGGCCAGCTGCGGCGCGAAGTAATGCTGCAGCCGCAGGGTGATGTCGGCGTCCTCCGCGGCATAGGTGCAGGCATCGTCGATGGCGACCTGCGAAAACGGGATCTGCTTGGCGCCTTTGCCGGCCACATCGCTGTAGGCGATGGTCTGGTAGCCGAGGTAGTTCAACGCCATCGAGTCCATATCGTGCCGGGCACGCCCGGCGTTCAACACGAACGACGCCAGCATGGTGTCTTCGCTCAGGCCCTGCACCGCGAGCCGGTAGCGGTTCAACACATGCAGGTCGTATTTGCCGTTCTGCGCGCATTTGGCCTTGCCCGGATCGGTCAACAGCGGCCGTAATTTCGCCAGTACCTCGTCTAAGGGCAGTTGCTTCGGCGCGCCGGGGTAATCGTGGCCGAGCGGGATATACCAGGCAGCCTCTTCCTGCACGGCAAAACTCAAGCCCACCAAATTGGCCTGCAGCGGATCTAGCGAATCGGTTTCGGTATCGAAACAGACCAATCCGGCACCTTCAAGCATGGCCAACATCGCGTCAAACGCCTGCCAATCCAATACTGCACCGTATTTGCCTTTATTGGCCACCGGCCGCGGTTCAACGGGGTGTTGTTCAGCAACAGGCACGGGCGATGCGGTGGTGCCATAGGCGTTTTGCAAATCCTTCAGTGCTTGCTTGAACCCGAAGCGCGTGTACAGCCCGGTCAGGTCCTCGACATGCGGCGGCAGCTGCAGCAGCTTGTTGTAAGGCAAGTCCAGCGGCACGTCGGTCTTGATGGTGACCAGGG
>DATMWF010000032.1:0-10338 GCA_035562675.1 Arenimonas sp.
AATGAATACGCCGGCATCACCGGCATATCGCATTACTTCGAACACATGATGTTCAACGGCACCAGCAAACGCAAACCGGGGGATTTCGACCGTATCATGGAAGCCAACGGCGGCGCCAACAACGCCTACACCAGCAGCGATGTCACCGTGTACCAGGATTGGTTTCCGCGCAGCGCGCTGGAGGTCATCTTCGACCTGGAAAGCGACCGCATGGCCAATCTGGACTTTGACCCGAAAGTGGTTGAAACGGAACGCGGCGTGGTCTATTCAGAGCGCCGTTCGTCGGTTGACAACAGCAATTTCGGGGCGCTGATCGAGCAGGTTGACGCCGCCGCGTTCACCGCGCATCCCTATCAGATCCCTACGGTAGGCTGGCCTGCGGACATTGAAAGCTGGAAAATCGATGACTTGACGCTTTTCTACAGGACCTATTACGCGCCGAACAATGCCGTGATGTTCGTGGTCGGCGATGTCGAGCCGGCGGAAATATTCGCGCTGGCCGAAAAGACCATCGGCGGCATTCCGGCGCAGGCCGCGCCAAGGCCGATCACCACCAAAGAACCGGAGCAAAAGGGTGAACGGCGGGTCAGCCTGGTGCGTGAAGCGGAATCGCCGCTGATCATTTTCGCCCATCACGCCGTCAGCGGCAGCGACAAGGACGCGCCCGCCACCGAACTGCTGATGTCAGTTCTGGCTGATGGAAACTCTTCGCGCTTATATCAGCAGCTGGTCGCGCAGCAGCAGCTGGTACTGGAAGTCGGGCAGTTCATGAACGCCGGTTTTGATCCGGGCCTGGCCTATCTTTACGCCACCCTGCCGCCCGGCGGCGATCTGGCGGCGGTCGAGAAAGCGCTGAACGCCGAGTTGCTCAGGATAGCCTCGCAAGGCGTCAGCGAAGCGGAATTGGATAAAGCGCGGACCCAGAAATTAGCGGGATTCTGGCGTGGCCTGGCCACCATTTCCGGGAAAGCCCAGGCATTGGGAACCTATGAGGTGTTCGCCGGCGACTACAACAAACTGTTCCAGGCGCCTGCCGATTATGAAAAAGTCAATGTTGCCGATCTGCAGCGCATTGCGAAAAAACTGTTTCAATCCAATAACCGTACCGTCGGCATCGTTTTGCCGCTGACTGAATAGAGCGTTCCCATGATTTCATCATTACGTAATTTATCGCTCGCGGCAGCCTTGCTGGCTGCACCCGCCGCTTCTGCGGCAGCAGGCGCGATGCCGGCTTTTGAACGTGTCATGCTCGGCAACGGCACGGAGCTGCTGTTGATGGAAAAGCACGATGTGCCCTTGATCGCCATCGACGCGCGCATCCGCGGCGGCAGCCTGGCTGACCAGGAAGGTCTGGAGGGCACCGCTTCACTGCTCAGTGAACTGATGCAAAAAGGCGCGGGTACCCGCGATGCCAAATCCTTTGCAGAAACCGTGGATGGCGCCGGCGGCACCCTGGAGGCCGGCAGCAGCCTGTCCGCCATCGAGATCAGTGCCGAATTTTTATCACGGGATGCCGATTTAATGCTTGAACTGGTGTCCGACGTCCTGCTCCGCCCGCGCCTGGCCAAGGAGGAGTTCGATAAAGTCAAAACCCAGGCCATTCAATCGCAGGCGGCCGCGAAAGACGGCGACCCGCGCGGCTTGATCAATACCTATGGCTATGCCTATTTATTCCAGAACCATCCGTACGGCCGTCCGAGCGACGGCGATGAAACCAGCCTCAACAGGATCTCCCTGGATGCGCTGAATGCGTTCTATCGCACGCAGCTGGGTGCGGACCGCCTGATCATCGCGGTTGTCGGCGACTTCAACAGCAAGGCCATGAAAACCAAATTACAGAAAACATTCGGTGATTGGCGGAAAGCGGCCGGCAGTTTACCTGCCGTCAGCGCCATGCAGAAACAGACTGGCCGCCGCGTTCTGCTGGTCGACAAACCGGGCGCCACCCAGACGTATTTCTGGCTGGCCAATGTCGGCGTCAACCGCGCCGACCCGGAACGGCCCGCACAGACGTTAGTCAATACCGTGTTCGGCGGGCGCTTCACCTCGATGCTGAATACCGAATTGCGCATCAACTCCGGCCTGAGCTACGGCGCAAGCTCCGGGCTGGACCGGCTGAACCAGCCTGGCGCGGTGCGCATCAGTTCCTACACACGCACCGATGCCACCGTGCAGGCGATCGATTTGGCCATGACCACGTTGGACCGCCTGCACAAAGACGGCATCAGTGCGGAAATGGAAACTTCCGCGAAAAATTACGTGTTGGGCCAGTTCCCGCCCACACTGGAAACCAACCCGCAGATGGCCGCCAAGTTAAGCGAGCTCAGTCTGTATGGTTTGGACCGCGCCGAGGTGGACGCCTACGCCGAAAGCATCCGCCGCACCACGGCGGCACAATTGAACGATGCCATCGCTGTTTATCCAGGCAGCAAGGACCTGGTGATCGTCCTGATCGGTGACGCGGCGAAAATCCGTGACAGCGTCAGGAAATATGGCCCTGTTACGGAAATGAAAATCGGCGACCCCCGGTTCTCGCCCTCGCCTGATTGAGCCATGCGCCGATGGACCGCATTATTTTCCTGCCGGCGCCCGGTGCAAAGCCCTACGCCGCAGGCTTTTTCAGCAGGCTGAGGACCATCAGCATCACTCCGCCGGCGCCGAGGGCAAGCACCAGCCACAGCAGGGATTTTTTCCAGTCCTCCGGCAGGCGGCCAGCGCCCACCGCCGCGGCAGAGTGCAACGGCGGCCCCAGACGGACGCTGGCCGGACGCCAGGAGCTGCCCTGCCTGCGCTGCACTTCACTGAACAAAACCTGCAGCGGATAGGAGTTGCGTTTCGCGGCCAAGCTGCCGGCCGCCACGGTATAGGGCGGTTTGCCATGCGTCAACAGCAGGAAACGCTCAGGCCGGTAGCCGATTTTGAGAACCGGCGCGGCGGTCAGCACGGTATCGGAGGCGATCCGCCAGTGGCGCATGCGGCCGGAGCGCGCCGTGACCGGGTCGTTGTGCAACGCGACGCCGCCGGCGCGCAGCTGGAACGCGGTCAATACCGCCTCATGGCGCCAGGCATCGTCTTCATCGCGTTTTGACGCGATATCGAAACGCGCGGCAAGATCCGTGCCGTTGATGTCGACATCCAGCTGCTCATGGGCGATCCAGGCCGGCAGCCGGTAGATGTACGCGCGCCCGTCCTGCTTCACCAAATCGGCCGTGATCCAGTGCATGGCGGGCACGCCCAAGGGGCTGACCGGGCGCTGTTTCAGCCTGTAGCCGGTGATTTCCAGAGCGGGCGGCGGATTCGACACGCGCACCCGCAGATAGTCGGCGCCGCCATCGGGCAGGCCGATGGTCAACTTCTGCAGCCGGCGGCCCTCCTGTTGCAGCGATACCAACACAGCCGAGGCCAGTGGTCGCCACTGCTGCAGGTCATCACCGCCCTCGACGGAAACCTGCGCGGTGAAATCGGCCGACTGCCCTGCAACCTCCACCTGCAAGGCTTCGGTGGCCTGTCCGGGATGGCGCGCTTCGATGATCCACTCGTCCATGGCCGGCGCGCCCGTCGAACGGCTGATGTCGGCATCCAGCCGCATGCCGCCTTTGACGCCCTGCGCGATCTGCATGCGGACCTGGCTTTCGGACATCCCGGCCTGTATCGGCACCCGGAACGCCTTGGCCGCCCGCCATGCCGCCGGGGCCGCGGCGATGCCAGCGGGCGCGGGGCCGAACGGCAGTTGGTCGCCGGCGGCGTTGAAGGCGGCCAGGTCCGACAGGTCCTGGCGCTTCACCGCGCGGTAGACGGATTCATCCAGCGGCACGGCATAGGCGTTATCGGCCTGCGTCCCGATAACCTGCCAACGCTGCGCGAAATCCTCCGGCGTAGCGGCGCATACGCAGGCACTCAGCGCCATGCCGATGAGCGCGGCGGCGGGCTTCATCCGGCTTCTCCGGCGTCAGCCTCGGCGGATCTCGGGGGCTGCGGCGCGAAATAGCCCACGGCCACCAACAGCAGGCCGACCGCCATGAACGACACGATGCCGGGCATGTTGCCCATGTAGGTGCGGTCGATGAGGATCAGCTTGGCCAGCACCGCCAACATGAGTATGCCGCCGCCGATCCATTGCCGGCGGTCGCCGCGCTGCGAGCCGATGATCAGGCCGGCCACGCCCAACAAGCTCCAGACGATGGTCAAGCAGGTCTGGGTGATGCCGCTGGCCAGGATCGCGGCGCTCCACGGCTGGTGATCCAGGTGATGCACGGCGCGCAAGGTGGCCAGGGTCACGAACGCCAACCCGGCGTAAGGCCATAATCTCAGCAGGCGGTTCCATGCCCCGCCGGCCTGTCTGGCATACAACGCCAGCAGGCAGGCAACCGCCACCAGGCTCAACTCCAGCGGATTGAGCAGGGGTACATAAAGCACCGGCTTGGCGCTGCCTTCCAGGAACAGTCCGATCAGCCAGGCCAGCGCCAGCACGGCAAAAGCCGGCGTGAACCAGGCCGACCGGTAGCCGGCGAAATGCGCCTGCACCGGCCAGGCGGCAAGCGCCGGTCTGCGCCACAGCGCCACCGTCATCAGCGCCAGCGGCAGATAAACCGCGGAGGCATACCAGCCCTGCGCCAACCGCCAGACCGTATCGAGCTGGTAATGCCACTGCAGGCTGAGCGCGAAAGCCGCGGTCCACAGCCCGATCAGGTGCATCAGGCGCATCTCCGGCGCGGCGGCTCCGTCATCCCGGGCCGACTGCCACAGCACATACAGGGCGGACGCCGCAAACACCATCCAATAGGCCCAGGCCGGCGTCAGCAGCGGCGCGCCGTAATATTCAGCGGCCCACAGCACTGCCATCGGCGCGGACAGCATGCAGAACGCCGCCAGTTTGCCCATCGCATCCCAGGCCAGCCGGCTGCGCAGGGCGCCGGCGGCGGCCATGGTAAACGCCAGATACAGCATGCCGAACGGCCAGATGCCGATGCCTGCCTGGGCGCGCCCGAAATCGCCGAGCGCGGCACCGAACCACCAGATGCCGGCCCACACGAACAACGCCGCCGCCATGCGCCGGGATTCGCCAAGGCGCCCGTACAGCAGGCTCAACAGGAAGCCGGACAGCGCGATCAACGCGGCACCGAAATAGAACGGGTTCACTATCGGCTGCGCCGCGCCGCCGGCAGCCGCGCGCGCATCCAGGACAAACACGGCATATGCGATGGCGGCCAACGCCTGCAGCAGTAACCCGGCAACGACCGCGGACGTGCGGCGCTGCCGCAGGCCGAGCCAGGCCACACCGACACCTTCCAGCGCCCAGACCGATGAGGTCACCACCGAGGAAAACGCCAAGGGCACCGCCAGCGTGGAAAAGATCAGCGCCAAGGCCGCATAGGATTCAACCAGCAGGCGCTCATTGCGGCGCCGGTGGATGGCAAACAGCATGCCGCAATAGACCAGCGAAACCGCGAAAGCGCTGAACGCCAGAGCGAGCCGGTTGTCCTCCAGCAGCCTGGCCTGCAGCGGAAATGCCAGCAACGGCGTGCCGAACACCAGCGTGCCGTCCACCCAGGGCCGGCGGTGTTCGGATTGCCTCAGCACGTATAGCAGGCCGATGACCACATAGAACAGGAAAAACAGGATCAGGAACGGTTCGACGCTGCTGAATAACTCCGGCCGGTAATACCTGGCGCCCCAGAGCGTGCCGACGCCGAAGGTGAATGCGAAACCGGTCAGATTCAATGCCCGCCAGGATTTCATCCAGGCGATGGCGAATACCGCGCCGTTCAGCAGGGCGTAATAGCCGAACAGCGCCGCATGGTTGCCGCTGCCGGTGGTGATCAGCACCGGCGCCAGATAGCCGCCGAGGAAGCCCAGCAGGGCGATCCAGACGGCATTCTGCAGCACGGCCAGCGCCGCCGCGCCGACCACCAGCACCACGATCAGGGCGAGGCTCAAGCCTGCCGGCAACAGCTCAAACTGCCTGAAGGCGGAAAACACCACCAGCATCAGGGTGCCGATGGCACCGCCCTGCAGGCTCAGGGCGAAGGACGGGTTCCTGTCGCGTTCGCGCCAGCCGAAGGCCAAAGCCGCCAGCGCGGCCGTAGCGACCAGAAGCAGCCGGTATTCGATCGGAAAGCTGAAATAGCCGTTTACATAGGCATAACGCAACAGCGCGGTGATGCCGAAAAAGGTCACCACCACACCGACCTTGACCGGCACATTGCCCTCGGTGAACCAGGCTTTGACGATGGCGGCGATGCGGTCAGGAAAGCCCGGACCCGGCGCCGGCGATGACGGCCGACGGGCGGGCGTTTCGATGACCGGCTCGGCCGCGGTAGCGGGTTGCGACGGCG
This sequence comes from Arenimonas sp., assembly GCA_035562675.1. GTDB lineage: Bacteria > Pseudomonadota > Gammaproteobacteria > Xanthomonadales > Xanthomonadaceae > Arenimonas. The sequence goes on from DATMWF010000032.1 coordinate 6,336, forward strand.
CCTCGACGGGGCCGCCGGCAGTGGGTGCATCGGGGGCTTGCTGCGGTGGGTCGGCAAGCAGGATGCCGGTGGGCGCGGTTTCGGCCATCTCTTGGGCGGCCTTGCGTTCATCGGCCAGTTTCCTGAAGGTGTTACGGACCTTGACCAGTTCGGCCTCGATGGCCTGTATGCGGTCCTGTTGCCTGCTGTATGCGATCAACAGCCAAAGCACGAAGCCGCTTACTATCCAGATCATGCATGTCCTTTGCCGCAGTGCGGCCTGCCGAACGGTGTGTCGAATACGGGCACGGCGCCGGCCGGCTCTCCATCCCTTGATATGGACTGATTATAGCGGCGCGGGCAGGCATTTCCAGCACAATCGCCATTCACCGGTTCCGCACCGGCCGCATCGGGTAAACTGCCTAGGTCTACTATGCGAAGGTTCGACATGTTCCGTACCGCTTTACTCCTGTTCCTGCTGACTGCCTCAAGTGCCTGCACGTCCACGGCGGTCAAGCCGGCCGCGAAGCCCGTGTATGAAACCTACGTGCAGGCCGGACAGACCCTGCCCCTGACCGGCCTGACGGACTTCCGCGGCCAGCCGGTGCGCGCGGACGAGCCCGGCAAGCGCAAGCTGGTGCTGCTGTTCGCCACCTGGTGCCACGACTCACAACGCGCCGTCAGCCAGATCATGGCCTCGGAACTGGCCAAGGATCCGCAACTGCGGATCATCGGCATCGGCCGCGGCGAAAACGCGGAAGCCCTGGCGCAATTCGAGGCACAGTACCGAACCAATTTCCCCTTGGTCACGGATCCCGATAATGTGATTTATAACCGATTCGCCAACGCCGGCATCCCGCGCATCATCCTGGTCGACGGCGACAACCGCATCGTCAAGACCATCATCGGTGAAATGCCGCGGGCCATCGATGAAATCGTCTGGCCGTAAACGCGGCCCGGTAACCGCCCCTTTCAGACACATACGGAACATCCCATGAAGCTCCGCGGCAACGGCAAGAACGAACTCGAGGACGGACAGCGCCGGCTGGCGGTGCTGATCGACGCCGACAACGCGCAGGCCAGCATCATCGAAGGCCTGCTGGCCGAAATCGCCCGCTACGGCGTAGCCAGCGTCAAGCGCATTTACGGTGACTGGACGTCGCCGCATACGGCGAAGTGGAAGAAGAGCCTGCTGAAGCACTCGATCAATCCGGTGCAGCAGTTCCCTTACACCACCGGCAAGAACGCGACCGACAGCGCGATGATCATCGATGCCATGGACCTGATGTACACCGGCCGCTTCGACGGTTTCTGCATCATTTCCAGCGACAGCGACTTCACCCGCCTGGCGCAGCGGCTGCGCGAGGAAGGCCTGACCGTATTCGGATTCGGCGAACGCAAGACCCCGGAATCGTTCGTGGCCGCCTGCGATAAATTCGTGTATACCGAAGTGCTGCGTCCGGAAGCGCCGGCAGCCGCCCAGCCGGCGCAGGCGAAAAAGAATGCCGCCCGCAAGCCGGCCGGCAAGAAAGACGAGCCAGCCACCCAGAAACCGGAACCCGCCAAATCGTCGGCGCGTGCTGAGCTGCCGGTCGAGCTGATCCGCCAGGCCATCGAAGAAGAGTCCGACGAAACCGGCTGGGCGCACTTGGGCGCGGTCGGTTCCTATCTCACCAAGATCCGGCCGGATTTCGATTCGCGCCTGTACGGTTTCAGCAAGCTGAGCGAGCTGTTCAAGAAAAATCCGAAGCTGTTCCTGGTTGAAGAACGCAGCACGACGGGCGTGGTGTCCAAGACCATCTATGTGAAAGCAGTCGCCTAGTGCGCGGGACCGCCGACACACCCGATACTAGCTGTGCCGGCCGCGTTCCCATGCGGCCAAGACCTGTTCCGGGGCCTCCCACTGCGGGTAATGGCCGATGCCGGGCAATTCGACGACCATTGAATCCGGCAGCAGTTCGCGCCAGCGCTTGACGATGCCGGCACCCGAAATCGGATCGTCAAGGCCATTGATCAAACTCAGCGGAATACCACCCTCTTGCAGGGCACCTACCCAACGTGCGCGGTGTGTGCGGCGCTCGCGGATGTATTGGATGATCTTCGGCAACGCCAAGCGGCCGCCGTCACGCTGAAGCATGTGCCAATGCGCGCGCAACGCCGCCTCATCCGGAACCCGCACGCAGATTTTTTTCATGCTGGCGGCAAAGCGCCGGTAACTGGACAGCCGGGCGATGGCGGGGCCGAAAGGGCCGAGCAACAGTCTCTGCATCAGGATCGGGAACGTGGCTTCCGGAAACAGCCCGCCGTTCAGGAACATCACCCGGCGGATGCGGAACGGCAAGCCGCCTTCATTCTGCCGTGCCAGCAGTTCCTGCACGACGGTGTTGCCGTAATCGTGGGCCATGACGGACACTTCCGGCAGGCCAAGCTGCTGCACATAGGCCTGCCATTGATCGGCGGAAGCGCGCACTGAATAGGAAAAGCCGGCCGGCTTATCGGACAAGCCGAAGCCCAGCATGTCGAGCGCATGCACGGCGTGCGATTTCGTAAGCGCCGGCCAGATCAGGGCCCAATCGAAGCTGGAGGTGGGGAATCCGTGGATCAGCAATAGCGGTTCGCCCTCGCCGCCGCGGCGGGAGAACAGCGTGAAGCCCTGGAACCGGAACGGGCCGCCGCCGCGTTGCCAGGCTTCAGCATCCATGGCGCCCGGTCAGTCCTGCAGTTCGATGACGTCGAACGGCACCACCGGATCGACCTCGGCGCTGTAATCCACGCCGGCCACGCCGAAGCCGAACAGCTTCAGGAACTCGGACTTGTAGCTGGCGTAATCGGTATGTTCAAACAGGTTGGCGGTGGTTACCGTTGGCCAAATTAATTTCACCGCATGCTGCACTTCGTCGCGCAGCTCCCAATCGTCCATACGGATGCGCTGATGGTCGTCGCGGTCATTTCCGGCGCCATACAGCTCGGTGCGGAACATGCGGTCGATCTGCTCGATGGTACCTTCATGCAGGCCCATCTGCTTCATCACGCGGAAGCAGATCGAGATGTACAGCGGCATCACCGGAATGGCCGCCGAAGCCTGGGTGACCACGGATTTCAGCACAGCCACGTTGGCATCGCCATGCAGCGGCGCCAGTTTGGTTCGCAACGCCGCGGCGGCGCGGTCCATGTCTTCCTTGGCCTTGCCGAGCGCGCCGTGCCAGTAGATCGGCCAGGTGATGTCGGTGCCGATATAGCTGTACGACACGGTCTTGACGCCGTCGGCCAACACGCCGGCCTCGAGCAGGGCCTGCATCCACAGCTCCCAGTCCTGGCCGCCCATCACGGTCACGGTGTCGGCGATTTCCTGCTCGGTGGCCGGCTCGATCTCGGCGTGGATGATGACGTCCTTGCCGGTGTCGATGGCGGTGGACTGGTACGGCGCGCCAATCGGCTTCAGCGCCGAACGCACCAGCTCGCCCGAATCCGGCAGCTTGCGCACCGGCGAGGCCAGCGAATACACCACCAGATCGACCTGGCCGAGGTCGGCCTTGATCAGCTCGATGACCTTGGCGCGCATGGCGTGCGAGAAGGCGTCGCCGTTCACGCTCTTGGCGTACAGGCCGGCGGCGTGCGCGGCCTTCTCGAACGCGGCCGAGTTGTACCAGCCGGCGGTGCCGGACTTGGTTTCGGTAGCCGGCTTCTCCAGGAACACGCCGAGCGTGGCGGCACCGGAACCGAAGGCGGCGGCGATGCGCGAGGCCAGACCGTAGCCGGTGGAGGCACCGATCACCAGCACCTTCTTCGGGCCGTCGGCGATCGGACCGCGCTCCTTCACTACTTCGATCTGTTCCGCCACATGCCGTTCGCAGCCGGTCGGGTGGGTGGTGGTGCAGATGAAACCGCGGGTTTTCGGAGTGATGATCATGGCATATGTCCTGATGCGGCCGGGAACGGCGCTGAAATGTCAGGAATGATTATAAAACGCGCTTCGGCCAACGGGTGTTTTAATTCAGGATGCGGGCCGCAAAAAAACGGACCC
>DATMWF010000033.1:0-2111 GCA_035562675.1 Arenimonas sp.
TTCCCGGGCGGAATATGCCACGGTGAATCCGTATGCTTTGCCCGAGGCGACCGCGCCGCAGCTGGCGGCCGCCCGGGCCGGCGTGAGCTTGGACATGCAGGTCATGCTGGATGCGTATCGGATGCTTGCGGTCGATGTCGAAACGGTATTGGTCGAAGGCGTCGGCGGTTGGCTGGCGCCGCTGTCCGATTCGATCGATCAGTTGGATCTGGTGCGCGCCTTGGATCTGCCGGTGCTGATCGTCGTGGGCATGCGCCTGGGCTGCATCAATCACGCCAGGCTGACCGAACAGGCCGTGCTGGCCTCCGGCAGCCGCCTGCTGGGTTGGCTGGCGAATGCCGTCGAGCCGGGTTTTGATGCGGAGGGTCAGTATTTCAACGCGCTGTCACGCAGTATGCAAACGCCCTGTCTGGGCAGGCTGCCGTTCGCGGAACAATGACTTCCGGGCCATGCGGGCCCTGACGGCTTTTGATTTAATGGAAAGCTATTGTAAACCGCTATAATAGGCGGTCTTAACCCATGCATTGTTGGAGAAAGGCATGCGCCTTGTTCTGCTTACCGCCGTGTTGATCGGCCTGTCCGCCTGTGGCGAGAAAACCGCTCAGCAGGGCCCTCCCGGCGGCATGCCACCGACACGGGTGGACACCATCATCGCCGAAACCCGCGATTTGCCGGACAGCCTGAACGCCGTTGGCAGCCTGCGCGCCATCGAATCGGTGGTGGTCCGCCCGGAAGTGGCCGGTAAGCTGGTCCGCGTGCAGGTCGCGGAAGGACAGCGGGTGCCGGCCGGCGCCCTGCTGTTCGCGCTCGACGCCGATATCGCCCAGGCTGAAGTCAATGAAGCGCTGGCGGCCGTACGCGCCAGTGAACGCAACCGGCCGCGGATCATCGAGCTGGCCACCAAGCAGATGATTTCCAAAGCCGATGCCGACGCCGCGCTGGCCACCTCGGAAATCAATAACGCCAAACTGGCTTCGGCCAAGGCGCGTCTGGCTAAAACACAGATCCGCGCGCCGTTCGAAGGCGTGGTCGGCCTGCGCCAGGTCAGCGTCGGCGAATACGTCAACGCCGGTCAGGCCTTGGTCGAACTGGTGCGCCTGAATCCCCTGGAGGTCGAATTCCAGGTTCCGGAAACGCTGGCGGCGCGCATGGCGGTCGGTCAGGATGTGCAGGTGCAGACCGAAGCCTTTCCCGGTGCAAGCTTCGCCGCCGTTGTCAGTGCGGTGGCGCCGAGCGTTCAGGTGTCCGGTCGCAGCGTCGGGGTGCGCGCACGTCTGGACAATGCCGAAAATAAGCTCAAGCCCGGCCAGTTCGCGCAGGTGAAAGTGTCGCTGCAGAAAGCCGCGCCGTTGCTGATGGTGCCGGAGCAGGCGGTCTGGCCGAACGGCGAGCAGAAGACCGTGTATGTGGTGAAGGACGGCAAAGCCGTGCAGGTGCCGGTCACCTTGGGCGTCCGCGAGCCGGGCTGGGTGGTGATCGCCACCGGCATCCAGGCCGGTGACGAGATAATCACTGCCGGGCAAATGAAGCTGTTTCCCGGTGCGCCGGTGATGACCGCCAAACCCGCCGTCAAAAAATAATACCCAGCCGAAGGCGAAACGTTTATGGTGCTTTCCGATATTTCCATCCGCAGGCCGGTGCTGGCCACGGTCTTGAACCTGGTCATCCTGCTGGTCGGATATATCTGCTACGAACGCCTGGCCGTCCGGCAATTGCCGAACGTCGATGTGCCGGTGGTGACGGTAGCCACCGACTATCCGGGCGCCAATGCCCAGGTCGTCGAGTCGCAGATCACCAAGCCGATCGAAGACACGTTGTCCGGCATCGAAGGCATCGACTTCATCCAATCGGTGTCGCGCGCCGAATCGTCGCAGGTCACCGTGCGTTTCAAGCTCGACCGTGACGCCGACGCCGCCGCTTCCGATGTCCGCGACCGCGTGGCCCAGGCGCGCGGCGCCCTGCCGGAGGAGGCCAACGAATCCATCGTGCAGAAGCAGGAGGCCGACGCCCAGCCGATCATGTATCTGGCGTTCTCGTCCGACCGGCACTCGCTGGTGGAAATCGCCGATTACGCCAACCGCATCGTCAAGGACCGCGTGCAGACCATCCAA
>DATMWF010000034.1:0-4574 GCA_035562675.1 Arenimonas sp.
GCGCATGTGATGGCCGCCAGCGGCGAGGACAAGGCCCACCTCGGCTATGGCGGGTTCCCCAATATCGGCGTGGTGACCGCCTATAACGACATGCTCTCGGCGCATCAGCCGTATGAGCACTATCCGGAACGGATCCGTGACTATGCGCGTCGTTGCGGCGCCACCGCACAGGTCGCCGGCGGCGTACCGGCGATGTGCGACGGCGTCACCCAGGGCCGTCCGGGCATGGAACTGAGCCTGTTCAGCCGCGACGTGATCGCGCTGTCGACCGCGGTTTCGCTCAGCCATGACGCGTTCGACGCGGCCCTGCTGCTCGGCGTCTGCGACAAGATCGTGCCGGGCCTGTTCCTGGGCGCGGCCGCGTTCGGTCACATGCCGATCGTGTTCGTGCCGGCCGGGCCGATGCCCAGCGGCGTCGCCAATGCCGAGAAGGCCAAGGTGCGCCAGCGCTACGCCGACGGCAAGGCCTCGCGCGAGGAGCTGCTGGCGGTCGAGGCGGGTTCGTACCACGCGCCCGGTACCTGCACCTTTTACGGCACCGCCAATTCCAATCAGCTGCTGATGGAAATGATGGGCCTGCATATCCCCGGCAGCGCGTTCGTGCCGCCAAGCGCCGAGCTGCGCCAGCTGCTGACTGAATACGCGGTGCAGACCGCGGTCGGCGCCACCGCGCTGGGCGATGGCTTCCTGCCGTTTTACCGGGTCATCGACGCGCGCTCGCTGGTGAACGGCATCGTCGGACTGATGGCCACCGGCGGCTCGACCAACCTGATGATCCACATCATCGCCATGGCGCGCGCGGTCGGCTATGTGCTCACCACCCAGGACCTGTCCGACATTTCGCAGGCCACGCCGCTGATCGCACGCATCTATCCGAATGGCTCGGCCGACGTCAACCAGTTCCATGCCGCCGGGGGCATGGCGTTCGTGATCCGCGAGCTGCTGTCGGCAGGCCTGCTGCACGCCGACGCGCAGACCGTGATCGGCCGGCCGATCAGCGCCTATGCGCAGGAGCCGAGCCTGGCCCAGGGGCATCTGTTCTGGAAGGACGCGCCGGCGCAGTCCGGCGACGCCGCCATCCTGCGCCCGGCCAGCGAAGCCTTTTCGCCGCAGGGCGGTCTGTGCCTGCTGAAAGGCAACATCGGCGAAGCGGTGATCAAGATTTCCGCACTGGACGAAAGCAAATGGACCGTGCAGGCCCCGGCGCGCGTGTTCGACAGCCAGGAAGCGATGGCCGCGGCGCATAAGGCCGGTGAGTTGAACGGCGACATGATCGCCGTGGTGCGTTTCCAGGGTGCCAGATCCAACGGCATGCCGGAACTGCATCAGCTGATGCCGCTGCTCGCCAACCTGCAGGACAAGGGCCACACGGTGGCGCTGGTCACCGACGGCCGCCTGTCCGGCGCCTCCGGCAAAGTGCCGGCCGCCATCCATCTCAGCCCGGCCGCCGATGAGGGCGGCCTGATTGGCAAGATCCAGGATGGCGACCTGATCGCGCTGGACGCAGTGACCGGCCGGTTGCAGCTGCTGGTCAGTGCCGGGGAACTGGCTGCGCGCGGGCAGGCTGTCTGTTCCGGGACCGGGCACCACAGCGGGCTCGGCCGCGAGTATTTCCAACTGTTCCGCGATCATGTATCGAGTACGGAAACCGGCGCATCCATCCTGTTCGGGGCAAAACCATGAGCGACGCACTGGCGAAATTCTTCCGCAATAAAATCATTCCAGTAGTGGTGATCGACGACGCTCGGCACGCCGTGCCGTTGGCAAAGACCCTGCTGGAAGGCGGGGTCAGCGCCATCGAAATCACCCTGCGCACCCCCCAGGCGCTGGCGGCCATGGAGGCCATCGCCAAGCACGTGCCGGATATGTTGCTGACTGCAGGTACCGCGCTGAATAAAGCGCATCTGCAGCAGGTGAAGGACGTTGGTGCGAAATTAGTGGTATCGCCCGGCATCAGCGTGGAGTTGCTGGAAGGCGCCAAGGACCTGGGCTTGGTGCTGTTGCCCGGTGTGGCCACCGCCTCGGAAATGATGCTCGGCCTGAACCATGGCCTGAGCCATTTCAAGCTGTTCCCGGCTTCTGCCATCAACGGCATCGCCCTGGCGAAAGCCTTCGCCGGCCCGTTTCCGGAAGCGCGCTTCTGCACCACCGGCGGCATCAACGAAGCCGATTTGCCGGTTTATCTGGCCGAAAATAACATTCCGAGCGTCGGGGTTTCCTGGCTGGCGCCGCGCCCGGCCATTGCCGCCGAGCGCTGGGACGAAATCGCCGCGCAGCTGCTTAGATTAAAACCTCGGTATCTTTCGTAGCCGGTTCGCTTGCTCCGAACACATCGCGGTAAGCGAACAGCATATTGCCGCTCAGCAGGGCCAGCATGACCGCGGTCATCACGGTGGTGATCGGCATGACGGCGATGGCGGCCAGCATGGCGTTGCCTGCGGTCGCCGCGCTGACCAACGCCAACGGGATCATGAACACGATGACCACCAGCACCATGACGATGAACAGGCAAACCAGGTTGACCAGCAGCGCCGGGATGTTGGCCATGACCGCCTGCAAGGCATGGCGTATGGCTTCCGAACCGGCCAGGCCGCCGACCGTCGCCGAGGGCACGGCGAACTGGGTCAGCCAATGCACCAGGATGCCGATCGGCAACAGCCAGATGAAATGCCTGAATACCGCCTGTGCCATGGCGATGGCCTGGTCCTGCGGCACCTCGGTGCCCTGCATCGCCGCGTCCACGGCCACTTTCAGGGTGGGCCACAGCACCGCGATGACCAGCACGGCCAACGCGATGTTCAACAGCATGACCGGAACGAGGCGGTTGAAGTTGCCGTCCTGGAATCCGGAGAAGGCGCTGAACTGGCCGTCCGGCCGTGAAAAGCACAGCACCAGGCTGCCATAGAAGAACAGGATCAGGGCGCCCTGCAGCATGCTCAGGTACGGTATGGAGCCGAGAAAGCCGATCAGCAGCGCAGGTGCCCAAATGGCTTTTCCGCCGGTCTTCAGGGCGGCGATGCTTTCGTTGATCCACGCCGCGCCGCGCCCCGCGGAAACCTTATTTATTGCCATTGCAGAATCCTTAATCGCGTAAACAGCCTTTATAATAGCGGCATTCACTGAACAAAGAGCGAAACCGCCATGTCGGCACCGAGTTTTCAAGAAATCATCCTGCGCTTGAACCAGTACTGGGCCGACCAAGGCTGCGTGCTGATCCAGCCCTTGGACCTCGAGGTCGGCGCCGGCACCTTCCATCCGGCCACTTTCCTGCGTGCGCTCGGCCCGGAGCCCTGGAGCGCGGCGTTCGTGCAGCCCTGCCGACGCCCGACCGACGGCCGCTACGGCGACAACCCCAATCGCCTGCAGCGCTATTACCAATATCAGGTGGTGCTGAAGCCGAATCCCGACAACATCCTGGATCTGTATCTGGAATCCCTGAAAGCGCTCGGCATCGACCCGTTGGTGCACGACCTGCGTTTCGTCGAAGACAACTGGGAATCGCCGACGCTCGGCGCCTGGGGCCTGGGCTGGGAAGTGTGGCTGAACGGCATGGAAGTGACCCAGTTCACCTATTTCCAGCAGGCCGGCGGCATCGAATGCCGGCCGGTCACCGGCGAGATCACCTACGGCCTGGAACGCCTGGCCATGTACCTGCAGAACGTCGACAACGTGTTCGACTTGGTCTGGACCACCGGCCCGAACGGCGTGGTCACCTACCGCGATGTCTACCATCAGAACGAAGTCGAGCAGAGCACCTACAACTTTGAACATGCCGACGTGGCGGAATTATTCCATCGCTTCGATGCCTGTGAAAGCGAGGCATTGAAGCTGGTTGAACATGGTCTGCCGCTGCCGGCCTACGAACAGGTCTGCAAGGCCTCGCACAGTTTCAACCTGCTGGATGCTCGCCGCGCGATCTCGGTCACCGAGCGGCAGCGCTATATCCTGCGCGTGCGTACGCTGTCGCGCGCGGTGGCGCAGGCCTATTACGCACAACGGGAAAAGCTCGGCTTCCCCAATCTGAAGGCGGGCCGGGCATGAACGCGCAATCCCTGTTGATCGAGCTCGGCACCGAAGAGCTGCCGCCGAAAGCCCTGCCCGGACTGGCCGCGGCATTCGCCGATGGCATCGGCGACGGCCTGCGCAAGCGCGGCGTATCATTCGTCGACACTTCGGTTCAGGCGCTGTATTCCCCGCGTCGCCTGGCCGTGCGCATTGATGGCGTGGCGCTGGAACAGGCCGCGCAGAAATCCGAAGTGTTCGGCCCGTATGCCAACATCGCGCTGGACGCCAACGGCGAACCGACGCCGGCCCTGCGCGCGTTCGCCCAGAAGAACGGCCTGGCCATCGAAGCCCTGGACAAAACCGCCGACGCCAAAGGCGAGCGGTTCGTAGCCCGCTCCGAACGCACCGGCAGCCTGACCCTCGAGCTGCTGCCGGAGATCGTCAACGAAGCGGTCAAGGCCCTGCCGATTCCCAAGCCGATGCGCTGGGGCAGCCGCGAAGAACAGTTCGTGCGCCCGGTGCACTGGCTGCTGGCCCTGTTCGGCCAGGCGGTGGTGCCGATGACCGTG
>DATMWF010000035.1:0-2963 GCA_035562675.1 Arenimonas sp.
ATCGGCTGGACCTGGCCACTGGACGGCCAGAAACGGTCAATGGCGCCCGCCTTCCCGACCAGCAGCAGGCTGCCGTCGCGCAGGTCATGGTAGTTTTGCGCCACGGTGTTCCGTAACCCGGTGCCGGACGCCTGACCGGAGGGGTAGGACTTCAGGGAGCGCCATGACAAGGGCTGACGCAGCAGGCCGTTCTCGCTGCCGAACCAGAAGCCGCCGTTGTCATCCTGAAAGGCGCTGATGAACTTTTCACCTGCGCTGAATTGGTCGATTTTGCCGTGCGTCAGCCGATTCAGTCCCGAGCGCGCGACAAACCAGCGCACGCCGTTTGGTTCGGACAGCACCGCCATGATGCGCGGATCGCTCAACTGGGCATTCCAGGCCGGATGTTCGATGCGGCCGTCCGGCAGCGCGCGGTCCAGCCCGCCTTGGGTGCCCAGCCACATGCCGGCAGCGGCATCCGGCATCAGCGTGATCACCACTTTCGAGACCAGCCTGTCGTTGTCGAACGCAAGGAAGCGTTCGTTTTCCCATTGCACGATACCGGAACTGGTGGCGACCCAAAGCCGGCCGTCTTTGTCATGCGCCAGGGAAAGGATGTTTTCATCCGGCGGGCCCGGCTCGCCGGATTTCGGCAGGTACTGGCTCACCTTGCCATCCGGTTTCAGCCGGAACAGTCCCCGGCCAAAGCTGCCGAACCACACCGAACCGTGCCGATCGGAGCTGATGGCCCAGATATCCAAGGCGTCGCCGTCGGCTCCCGGCAGGAGATCCAGCGGCGTGAAGACTTCCTTGACGGGGTCGAAGCGGAAAACGCCATAACCCTCGATGCCGACCCAAATCCTGTTGCTGCCGTCCACGTGCAGGGTCTGCACGTAATTGCTCGGCATCGACTGCGGATCGCCCTGGATATGCCGGAACACCTTGAAACCGCTGCCGTCAAAACGCGCCAACCCGTCTTTGGTGCCGACCCACAGGTAACCGGTGCGGTCCTGGGCGATGGCGTTCACCGACAGGCTCGGCAAGCCGTCCTTGATGTCGAGCAGCCGGAACTGCGATTGACCGGCGACCGGCGTCTGCGACCAGGCCGACAGTGAGCAGACGAACAGCAGAATCCCCGCAAAGCAACGATGCATCATGGCCATCCCTGGTTTTGTCCGAGCCAACATTACCCGGATTCATCATAATGCATTTTTCCGGGCTATCGGGACCGTTGCATGCATGGAACAGTCTTTTCACGCGGTCATGGCCTGCTTTGTTTTCAAACGTTCTATGATAGGCCTTCATTGAGGAGCCGCCTGTGCATCTAACCGCCGATCACCGTCTGACGCTGGCCATGCTGGTGCTGCTGCCCTGGCAGGCCGTGGCGGCAAGGGAATATTACGCCATCGATCCGGTGCATACCCGGGTGGCGTTCCATGTCATGCACGCCGGATTTTCGCCGAGCATCGGTACCGTCTCGAAACCGACAGGCCATATCTGGTTCGATGAAAAGGATCCCGGTGCGTCATCGGTTGAAATCCGCATACCGGTCGACACCCTGGACATGGGGGATGCCGCCTGGAACCGGAAAGTCGCCGAAAGCTTCCTGCACACCGATGCTCATCCGACCGCCGGCTTCCGGTCCACTGCCGTGCGGGTTGCATCACAGACGCCGCTGACCCTGGATGTCGACGGCGTGCTCAGCATGGCCGGGGGCAGCATACCCATCAGTTTCAAGACTGTTCTGAACGCCAATAAACGGCATCCCCTGACGTTCAAGCAGACGCTCGGCCTGCAGGCCAGCACGCAGTTCAGCCGCAAGGCGTTGGGCATTGATGCCTGGGGCTCGGTGGTGGATGATACGGTGTACATGGATGTTGCCGTGGAAGCCATACGCGGCAATCCCGACGATGCCGATGAAAAGGAGATCCCATGATCCGCAACTCATCCGAACGCTGGGGCCGTGTCAGCATCGCCCTGCACTGGCTGACCGCGCTGCTGATCCTCGGACTGGCGGCCGTCGGACTGATCATGACCGAATTGCCGACGTCGCCGCTGAAAATGCAGGTCTATGCCCTGCATAAGAGTTTCGGCCTGACCGTGCTGGCGTTGACCGTGCTGCGCCTGCTCTGGCGCTGGTTGGCCGGCAGTCCGGATGCGCTGTCCGGCCCGCGGTTGCAGACGCTGGCGGCCAAGGGCGTGCACATCGCCCTGTATGCGCTGCTGTTCGCGATGCCCCTGAGCGGTTGGCTGTACAATTCCGCCGCCGGCTTCCCGCTGCGCTGGTTCGGCGTGGTTGCGCTGCCGAAGCTGTTCACCGGCTACAATCCGGAGATCAAGCACCTGGCGGGTGACCTCCATGAAACCGGCTTTTACCTGTTGGCGGCGCTGTTGCTGCTGCACGCCGGCGCGGCCCTGTTCCACCATTACATCAAACGTGACGACACCCTCAAGCGCATGACCGGAAGAATGCCATGAAACAACATCTGAACATCCTGCTGTTTTCCGCCTTGACGGCCGCAGGCCAGGCCACCGCCGCCGATTACCTGCAGGCCAAAGGCTCTAGCCTGGCGTTCTCGGGAAAATACCAGGACGAAGCCTTCAACGGCAGCTTCCCGGGCTTTGCGACCACGCTGCGTTTCGACCCGGCCAAGCTGGCCGGCTCACGACTGGACGTCAGCATCCCGCTTGCTTCCGCCACCACACGCAATGCCGACTACGACACCGAACTGCGCGGCAGCGCGTTCTTCAACAGCGCCAAATTTCCGCAGGCGCGCTATACGGCCGTGAAATTCCGCGCCTTGGGCGGCAGCCGCTTCGCCGCCGACGGCATGCTCAGCCTACGCGGCATCAGCAAGCCGGTGACGCTGACCTTTACCTGGACGCCGGGCGCCAAGCCGGTGCTCAGCGGCAGCGCCGTCGTGAAGCGGCTGGATTTCGGCGTCGGCACCGGCGACTGGGCCGATGTCGGCGTCATCCCCAAC
>DATMWF010000036.1:0-4232 GCA_035562675.1 Arenimonas sp.
ATTCTGGCCGCTCTGCAGCTGGATACTGCGTGCACTGAAGGCGCTTTGACCTGCCTTGCGGAAGACCAATGTGCCGTTGCCGCCGACCAGGACTACGCTGCCGTCGGCGGTGACGGTGCCGCCGATCAGGCTGGTTCCGGTGCCGCTGTCGACCTTATTCCAGCTTGCGCCGGCATCGGGGGACTCCAGCACGTTGCCACGCAGACCGAAGGCGAGTATTTTTTCGCCGCCGAGCGAAAGCAGTCCGAACATCGACCCGGCGTACGGCAGGCGGATTTTCTGCCAGCTTTGGCCTTCGTCGCCGGACCGGAAGCCGGCGCCGCGCTCGCCCATGACGACCAGGGTGCCCGAATCGGTGCGCACGATGGTATTCAGATGCGGATCGGATTCCGCAGCCAGCGCCAGTTCGCTTTCGGTGAATACGCCGGTATCGCTGGCGACCATGTCATCCTCGGCCGCCTGCGGGGCCGACCCTGAAATGCTCAAGGTCTGCCAAGTGACGCCGGCATCCTGCGTTTTCAGCAGAAGGCTGTAGGCACCGACGGCATATCCGGTGTTTGCATCGATGAACAACGTATCCAGCACGGCCGAGCCGTTGGTGATTTCACGGCTGTCCGGCGACCAGGGCTGCGCCCGTTGGCGCTGCCAGGTCTTTCCGGAATCCGCGGAATGAAGGATGACCCCGTCATGGCCGGCTGCCCAGATGCTGGCGCCCTGCGCGCTGACCGATGTCAGCGTGGAACGGGTAGGTACTTCGGACTGCAGCCATTCGCTGCCGTCTTCGGAAATCAGGATGTGGCCGCGCTCGCCGACCGCGACGAAACCGGCGTCGGTACTTGCGATGTCGAGCAGCAGGCTATGGGAGGCTTTGGGTTTGATCTCCGCATCGCTGACCGATGGGTCGTCTTTGGCGATCTCCAGAGACAGGGCCAGCAGAGGTACGGATAGAATGGCAACGGCGCCCAAAGTGCGCCAAGGTTTATCGGTCATGGAGTTTTCTCCCGTTGTGGGATTAAGGCAAAAAAAACCGCGCCCGGAGGCGCGGTTTTGTTGATTAACGCACGCCTTCGTTACGCAGGTTCTGCGGCGTATAATCGCTGGGTGCGCTTTGGAAGCCGAAGTTGAACGGCTTTTCCTCGTTATCCAGCAGGCCGGAAATGTAACGGCCGGATTTCAGGTCGTGATGGGTTTCGATGGTGGCCCAGAACACCGGCACTTCGTAGTAATTGACCGAAGGGGCTTCCGAGTAACGCCACAGCTTGCCTTGACCGTCGTAATGGTCGACCATCAGGATCTGCCAGCTATCTTCATCGACGTAGAAAGTACGGCGCGAATTGATGTGGCGCTGACCGGCTTTCAAGGTGGCGTCAACCACCCACACGCGGTGCAGCTCATAACGCAGCAGATCCGGGTTGAGATGGTTCGGACGGATCAGGTCCTTGACCTTGACGCTGCCGCTGTGGGCTTTGTAGGAGTTGTACGGCACGTACATTTCCTTCTTGCCGACCAGTTTCCAGCTGAAGCGGTCCATGGCGCCGTTGAACATGTCAGTCATGTCGTTGGTGCGCAGGCCGTCAGTGGCGGTGCCCGGATTGTCATAGGCGACGTTAGGCGCAAGGCGGACGCGGCGCTGGCCCGGGTTATACACCCATGCCTTGCGCGGTGAAGCCACGGAGTTCAGGCTTTCGTGGACCAGCAGCACCTGGCCGGCCAAACGCGCCGGACCGAGAACTTCCTGCTTGAAGTACAGCAGGATGCTGTTGATGTTTTCCGTGGTGTTGCCTGGTTTGTAGTACAGACCCAGACCGTCTTCACGCAGGCGGATCAGCGTGAACGCGCCGGTGGCCGACGGAGCGGCCTGGTTGGCGAAACGCGAGAACGACACGCCTTTGTACTTCAGCTTGTGGTTCCAGATCACTTCCTGGCCGCTCTGGGGAATCGGGAACGGAATGCCTTCGGCGCAGTTCTTCACGCCTTCGCCATTGCTGACCAGCTGGCACTGGGTGGCGTTCTTCAGGGTGTAATCATAGGTGCGTTTCGGGGATGAAGCCGAACGACGGGTCGGATAGACGTTGATCTTGAAGGTCTTGTACTTGCCGAACATCGCCTCCTGACCGGGCGACAGCTTCTCGGCGTACTGCTTGTAGTTGGCCGGCGTGATGCTGAACGCGACCTTGTCGGCGGCGAACGGATCCGGATGGAACATACCGGCCTTGTAGCCTGAAGGCGGTTTGGTGATGCCGCCGGTCCATTCCGGAATGGCACCGCCGTTACCGGCTTTTTCACCGCCCAACGGGGTCAGGCTTTTGCCGAGCTGTGCCGCTTTCGAGGCGTCGACGCCCGCGCTGGCGGTCTGCGCCATCAGAAGTCCTGCGCCTGCCACCAAGGCAAGCGCGGATTTATTCAGAGTCATTTTCATTCGTATTGTCCCTCCCAGGATTGTTAGAACGAGTATTTCACGGAGAACGAGTAGAAGTCGCGATCGTAGATCTGATTCAACTCACCCGCACCCGAAAAGCCAGTGTAGCTCAAATCGAAGACCCAGCTGTTCAAATAGTTCGCTTCAAGGCCGAGCGTGATCGATTTACGGCCCTCAAGGAAGTTGCCGCCCGGTCCCGGGGTGATGCCCTGCACGTCATGGTTGAAGGCGATGCGCGGCGACAAGGTGACCGGGGTACTGAACACGCTGTTGTAATCGGCACGCGCCGCTACGCGGTAGCCCCAGGAGAAGTCGGTCGGGAAGCCTTCGGTCAACGTCTGCGGGTTGCGTGCGCAGCCTGGCTGGGTGTACAAAGTCGACGGATAGGCCGCTTGCGGAAAGACGTCGGCGATGTCGCAGCCGCCACCGGTATCGGTGCCCTCGCCTTCATAGCGCAGCACGGACTGGCTGGGCAAATCGACATTGGTCGCACCGATTTCGCCGACCAGGGCGATCTGCTCGGCGCCCAGCACCTGGCCGAAGGCCTTGGTGAAGGTCATCTGCAGCTGGGTCATTTTATTCTCGGTCCAGCCTTGGACGTACTGACCCGGGCTCGCCGCGGCGCAGTTCGGAAGCAGTTGGCTGCAGAACATGACCGCCGGCGGCGCGCCACCGGCCGCAAGCGCCAGATTGATCGGGCTGAGGCCCGCGAACAGCACTTCCACGTCGTCAAGCTGGAACGGCGCATTCGGACGGTAACTCAGTTCGCCCTGCCAAGCCACACCGCCCGGCAGGGTGGTGTTGAAGCTCATGCCGAACAAGTGGATGTCTTCCGGATATTCGACGATCAACGCCGCCGAGTTGGCGACCGGGGCCGGCAGGACCACCGTAGCGGCACGACCGGACAGCATAGGCAGGCGGCTGTGGTAGTTCATGGCGTAGAAACCGAACTCGGTCTGGTTCAGCGCTTCGGCATAGTAACGCAGCGCTACGCCGAACTGGCCTGAATCACGCGCCTCGCGGTCAGGCTCAAGACGGGGGCCGGCGGCACCGCAGGCCGCGGCCAACAGGGCGGTTGCAGTCGGGGCACCGTACATGGCGGACAGCTCGGCGAAACGGTCGGAATTGCTGACGTTGGTCTGCACGGCCACGGTGCCGGCGCCGATTTTACAGGTATCGTCATAATAATCCGGATTGTTGACCGGCTGGGTCACAGTACCGAAGCCCAGCATGATGTACTTACCGCCCGGCGAGGCGAAATCGTTGGTGCTGAAATAGGTGCCGGACGGATCGATTTCGGTCGGCTGCCATTCATACTGGTAGAAGGCTTCCATCGACCAGGCTTCATTGAACTGCATCGAACCCCAGACCATGCCGGTCGGCAGATAGGCTTCCTTCAGTTCGGCACCGGCCACACGCAGACGCGAAACGTCGATCGGGTTGGTGCCGTTGATACCGCCCTGGATGAAGGTGCTTTCACCCCAGTTGATGACCTGCTGGCCGACACGGACGCTGCCTGACACGCCGCCCTCGCCCAGTGTGTAGTTTTTGAAGATGAACGCGTCGTAGATGCGGAAGTCCGAGCCGACCTTCTCCAAGGCCTCGTCGGTCATGTCATCGCGGCCGTTGTTTTCGAAATCGTAGAAATAGCTGGCGCGTGTGAACAGGCCCCAATCGCGGTAGGTCAGTTCAAAGTCGGCGGTGATCTTGAAGGCGTTGGAAAACAGGTCGCCTTTTTCGTATTTGAGGTTGCCGTCGTCACGGTTCACGGAGAACCGGCCCGGCGCCGCGATCTGGGCGGCTGAACCCGGGT
>DATMWF010000037.1:0-6793 GCA_035562675.1 Arenimonas sp.
TTCGTCCTTGGCGACGAAATCGGTTTCCGAGTTCACTTCGACCAGCACGGCTTTGCCGCCGCTGCTGGCCATGCCGATGCGGCCTTCCGCGGTGACGCGGTCGGATTTCTTGTCGGCTTTAGCCAGGCCTGTTTTCCGCAGGTATTCCATGGCGGCCTCGATGTTGCCGCCGTTTTCGGTCAGGGCTTTCTTGCATTCCATCATGCCGGCGCCGGAGCGCTCGCGCAGTTCTTTTACGAGGGAAGCGGTGATTTCCATGATTAACCTCAATGATTTTTGATTGGATTCGATCAGCCGGGGCTGATAGGGAAGGGGGTGCTTGCGCACCCCCTGGTGTCGTCCGTCGATTTATGCGTCGCGGCTGTCGGTGCGGCGCGGGGCGCCTTTCTTGGCAGGAGCGCGGCGTGGCGCGTTCTTGCGGTCTTCCTTGGCTACCGGGTTGCCTTCGGCATCCAGTTCCACGAACTCGTCGCCGCTGTTGGCTACGATCGGAGCGGCGGCTTTGCCTTCCAGCACGGCGTCGGCGGCGGCGCGTACATACAGCTGCACGGCGCGGATGGCGTCGTCGTTGCCCGGGATGGCGTAGTCGACCAGGTTGGGGTCATAGTTGGTATCGACCACAGCGATGACCGGAATGCCGAGCTTCTTGGCTTCCTGGATGGCGATGTTTTCATGGCCGATGTCGATGACGAACAGCGCGTCCGGCAGACGGTTCATGTCCTTGATGCCGCCCAGCGAAGCTTCAAGCTTGTCGCGTTCGCGGCGCATGGTCAGCACTTCGTGCTTGACCAGCTTCTCGAAGATGCCGTTGGTTTCGGCGGCTTCCAGCTCTTTCAGGCGGGATACGGACTGCTTGACGGTACGGAAGTTGGTCAAGGTGCCGCCCAGCCAGCGCATGCTCATGTACGGCATGTTGCAGCGGGTCGCTTCTTCCTTGATGGCGTCGCGGGCGGAACGCTTGGTGCCCACGAACAGGATGTTGCCGCGCTTCTGTGCGATCGCCGAGATGAAATTCATCGCGTCGGTGAACAGCGGCATGGTTTTTTCGAGGTTGATGATGTGGATCTTGCCGCGGGCGCCGAAGATGTACTGGCCCATTTTCGGGTTCCAGTAACGGGTTTGGTGGCCGAAGTGGACGCCGGCTTCCAGCATTTGGCGCATGGTGACTTGTGACATGGGTATTTCCTTTGAGCGAAAGGGAACTGGCCTTGGCAGGCTGCGAGTTCCGGGGTTGGGCCTCCATCGAATCGCCGCTTCGAACCCTGGATATTGGCCAGGGCACCCCGATGCGGGTTGTTATCCGATGTGTGAATTCACCGATTGACGCTCGGCGTGGGCGGTTGAAGCATGGCAATTATACAAGAAAGTGCTAATTTCGCGCAAGTATTGGATAATGAGCGGATGAAGATAACCATTAAATCCGAACAGGATATCGAAAAGATGCGCGTCGCCGGCCGATTGGCCGCCGAAGTGCTGCAGATCGTGGCTCCGCACGTCAAAGCCGGGGTCACCACCGCCGAGCTGGACCGTATCTGCCATGAACACATCGTTCAGGCACAGCAGGCGATTCCGGCGAACGTCGGTTACAAAGGCTTTCCGGCCAGCATCTGCACCTCCGTCAACAACGTCATCTGCCACGGCATTCCGGCCCCCAACAAGGAATTGAAGGACGGGGACATCATCAACATCGACGTCACCGTCATCAAGGACGGCTGGCACGGCGACACATCGCGCATGTACATGGTAGGCGAACCGTCGGTGAAGGCCAAGCGCCTGGTCGAGGTCACCCGCGCCGCCATGTTCGCCGGCATCCGCGTCGTGCGCCCGGGCGCCACGCTGGGCGATGTCGGTCACGCCATCCAGAAGCTGGTCGAGGCCGAGCGCTTCTCGGTGGTCCGCGAGTACTGCGGGCATGGCATCGGCCAGATCTACCACGAAGATCCCCAGGTCCTCCATTACGGCCAGCCGGGTGCCGGCGTCAGGCTTGAAAAGGGCATGGTGTTCACCATCGAACCGATGGTCAACGAGGGCGCGCGGCATACCCGTCTGCTGCCTGACGGCTGGACGGTGGTCACCAAGGACCGCAGCCTGTCGGCGCAATGGGAACATACCGTCGCGGTGACCGATGACGGCGTGGAAATCCTGACCCGCCTGCCGGGCGATGACAATGACCTCTGAGTCGCCGGATTTGTTAGCGAACAGCCGGCGGTGATAACACTTAACCAGGTTCCGGCGTTCACCGAGGCCAAAGACGCCGCTGAATTCGTGTCGGCCGTGAAATCGGCATTGACCCGGCAGCGCAGCGAACTGACCGCGCGCCTGGCGCAGGCGGCGTCCATAGAATCCCTTCTGCAGCAGCATGTGCAGTTCATCGACGGCATCGTCATCGCCGCCTGGCGCCTGTGCATCGGCGACCTTCCGGGTGTCGCCCTTGTCGCCACAGGCGGCTATGGCCGCGGCGAACTGTATCCGCATTCCGACATCGACATATTGGTCTGCGCCGATGAAGGCGTGCAGTCACGCCTGGCGCCGGAAGTCGGCCGTTTTTTCTCGCTGCTCTGGGATGCCGGCCTGAAGCTGGGCCAGGCCGTGCGTAGCGTGGCGCAATGCGTCGAGGCCGGCCAGCAGGACGTCTCGACCTTCACCGCCCTGCTGGAGACCCGCTGGCTGTTTGGCGATGGGGCGGTGTATGGTGCATTGAAGCAGGCCATGCAATCCCCCGACATCTACAGCGCCGTGGATTATTTCAACGCCAAACGGCTTGAACAGCGCCAGCGCCATGCCAGATTCCACAACACCGCCGACAATCTTGAGCCGAACCTGAAGGAGGGACCGGGCGGGCTGCGCGATTTCCATACCCTGACCTGGCTGGCGAAAAAGCTCTACGGCGTCAATTCGCTGGCCGGCCTGGCGCCCTTGGGGCTGCTGGGCGATGCCGAGTGGGAAGCGCTGCGCAACAACTGGCGGGTGGTCGCCCGGCTGCGCTTCGGCCTGCACCTGATCTGCAAGCGGGTCGAGGAGCGTCTGCTGTTCGACCACCAGAAAAACCTGGCCGAGCTGTTCGGCCTTGCCGACAAGCCGGAAAGCCTGGCGGTGGAACAGCTCATGCAGGAGTTCTTCCGTTCCGCGGCCATCCTGCTGCGCATCAATGACAGGCTGCTGCAGCGTTTCGAAGAGCATCTGGCGCCGGAGCAGGTGGTGGTTCCGATCAACGACCGGTTCGTGTTGAAAAACGGCTATGTGTTGGCCCTCGACAGCCGTTTCACCGAGCTGGGCATGCACGCCGTTTTCGAGCTGTTTTCGGTCTGGAGCGCGCAGACGGACAGCAAGGGCCTGCATTCCGATACCGCGCGCGGGCTGGCGGAATCGCTGGGTGCGATCAAGCCGTATACCGGCCAGGATGCATCGGTCCATGACGCCTTCATGGCGCTGCTCAGCGAGACGAGCGGCGTGCTGAGCCTGCAGCGCATGGCCCGGCTCGGGATACTGGCGCGCTATCTGCCGGAGTTCGGGCAGGTGACCGGCCGCATGCAGTACGACCTGTTCCACGTCTATACCGTCGACCAGCACACCCTGAACGTGCTGGAGTTCCTGCGCCGCTTCGAACAGGGCCGTCAGGAAGGGTTTTCCCTGACGCATGAGGTGTTCGTGCGCTTGCGCAAGCCCCATTTGGTCTGGCTGGCCGGACTGTTCCATGATATCGCCAAAGGCCGCGGCGGCGACCATGCCGAACTCGGTGCCGTCGATTTCCGGCATTTTGCCGAAACGCACCGGCTGCCGGTCGCGGACCGGGAGCTGGTGCAATGGCTGGTGCAGCAGCACCTGCTGATGTCGCTTACCGCGCAGAAGTTCGACATCTCCGATCCGGATATCATCAATGACTTCGCGCGCAAGGTCGCGGACCGCGAGCATCTGGATTACCTGTATGTGCTGACCTGCGCCGATATCGCCGGCACCAGCCCCAAGTTATGGAACGCCTGGAAGGACCAGCTGCTGGCCGATCTGTACAGCGCCACCCGCTATGTGCTGCGCGTCGGTCTGGAGCATCCGCTCAACGCCGAGGACATCCGCCAGGAAAGCCGAAACATGGCGATGGCCAAGCTGATGGACATGGGCTTCAACGTGGCCGATGTCAGCGCCCTGTGGAATACCTATCCCAGCGACGCTTTCCTGCGCTATCGGCCCGAACAGCTGGTCTGGCAGACGCAGGGCGTGCTGTCCGCCATCGGCTCGCCGACGCAGATCCTGGTGCGCGAGCTGGCCGGCAACGATTCCCTGGAGATTTTCGTCCGCACGCCGGACAAGGACGGCATTTTCTCCGGACTGATGGCGACCCTCGACCGCCTGAACCTGAGCGTGATGCATGCCCGCCTGCTGCCGTCCAGCGACGGCTACGCCCTGGATAATTTCATCACCCTCAAAGGCAGCCATACCCCGGACAGCAAGCGCATCGCGCAGACGCTGAACGCCGCGCTGAAGGAGCCGGCGCATATCAAACCGGCCAAGCACATGCTGCCGCGCCAGCTGAAGCATTTCAAGACACCGACGCGCATCGAGTTCAGCCAGCAGCCGGAGGGCCAGCGTACGCTGATGAGCCTGGTGTGCGCCGACCGGCCGGGACTTCTGGCCGATATCGCGTATGTGCTGCTGCAGCGCAGGATCCGCGTGCATGACGCGCGCATTGCCACATTCGGCGAACGCGCCGAAGATATATTCGTGCTGAGCGACCGTGACGACCGCGCCATCACCGAGCCGGAAGAACTGTCCCGGATCCATTCAGCCCTGTTGGAATTTTTGGAAGGAAGGAAGAAATGACCGAGCAACTGCAGAAACGCATCGAAACCGCATTCGACAACCGCGCACAGCTGGATTCCGCGTCCATCGATGCCCTGAAGCCCGATTTATACCATGTGATCGCCCTGCTGGAATCGGGTGAGGCGCGCGTGGCCGAGCCGGACGGCGACGGCTGGAAAGTCAACGAATGGCTTAAAAAAGCCGTGCTGCTGTATTTCCGCTGCCACGACATGGACGTGATGGGCGATGTCACCAATCCTTACTGGGACAAAGTGCCGCTGCGTTTCGAGAATTACGACGCCGACGACTTCCGCCGCCTGGGCGCCCGTGTGGTGCCCGGCACCGTCGCGCGTGCCGGTTCGTATATCGGCAAGGACGTGGTGCTGATGCCGAGCTTCATCAACATCGGCGCCTACGTCGGGCAGGGCACCATGGTCGACACCTGGGCCACGGTCGGTTCCTGCGCGCAGGTCGGCGCACGTTGCCACATCTCCGGCGGCGCCGGCATCGGCGGCGTGCTGGAGCCGCTGCAGGCGTCGCCGACCATCATCGAAGACGACTGCTTCATCGGCGCGCGCTCGGAGGTTGTCGAGGGCGTGATCGTCGAGCGCGGCTCGGTGATCGGCATGGGCGTGTTCATCGGGCAGAGCACACGCATCTACAACCGCGCCACCGGGGAAGTGTCCTATGGGCGCGTGCCGGCCGGTTCGGTGGTGGTGTCCGGTTCCCTGCCGTCGGCCGATGGAAAATATTCGCTGTACTGCGCGGTGATCGTCAAGCAGGTCGATGAAAAGACCCGCGGCAAGACCTCGGTAAACGACCTGCTGCGCGGGGCGGTGGAATGAGCGTGACGCTTTACGGCCTGCCGAACTGCGACACCTGCAAGAAAGCGCGGAATTGGCTGCAGCGCATCGAACAGCCGTTCACCTTCATCGATTACCGCGTCAATCCCCTTGGGCCGGAAATCCTGAGCGCCTGGGCCGAACAACTGGGCTGCTTCGATGCCTTGCTGAACAAGGCCGGCACCACCTGGCGCAACCTGCTGCCGAACAAGAAAACGCCGGGCTCCAAACCGGAATACCTGATGCTGCTCAAGGAATATCCGGCGCTGATCAAGCGCCCCGTGATGGTGTTCCCTGACGGCCGCGTGGTGCTTGGTTTCAAGGATGCGCAATACAAGAAGCTGTTTCCCGCCTGAGGAGTTACCATGAGCGCTGTGCTGGACCTCACCCTTGATCTGATCGCCCGCGAGTCGGTCACCCCGGAGGACGCCGGTTGCCAGGATGTCATCGCGGAGCGCCTGGCCAAGGCCGGCTGCACGGTGCAGCGCCTGGATTTCGGCAAGGTGAAGAATATTTTCGTGAGCCACGGCCACGGCTCGCCGCTGCTGCTGCTGCTCGGCCATACCGACGTGGTGCCGCCGGGCGAATCCGGCGACTGGCAGTCGCCTCCGTTCCAGCCCGAAATCCGCGACGGCGTGCTGTACGGCCGCGGCGCGGCCGATATGAAAGGCTCGGTGGCGGCGTTCGTGGTGGCCATGGAGCAGGTGATCGCCGGGCACCCGGATCACACCGGTACGCTGGCCCTGCTGCTGACCTCCGACGAGGAGGGTGATGCCGTGCACGGCGTGCGGCAGGTGGCCGAGCATTTCAGGCACATCGGACTGAACATTGATTACTGCATCACCGGCGAGCCGTCGTCCATGCGGCAATTGGGCGATCTGGTGCGTGTCGGCCGGCGCGGCACCTTGAGCGGTACGCTCCGTGTGCAGGGCATCCAAGGGCATGTGGCCTATCCGGAGCGCGCCCGCAACCCGATCCACCAGGCCATGGCGCCGTTGGCGGAATTGGCTGCGCGCCAATGGGATGAAGGCTATACCGATTTCCCCGCGTCCAGCTTCCAGATATCCAACATCAACGCCGGAACCGGCGCCAACAACGTCATTCCCGGCCGGCTGGAAGCCTTGTTCAATTTCCGCTACAACCCGTCGTGGCGCGCC
>DATMWF010000038.1:0-7099 GCA_035562675.1 Arenimonas sp.
TCCTGCTTGACGCGCTTGATGATCGCCTTGCCGGCGTCGGAGCGCTCGGCCTTGGCCACTTCCTGTTTCATTTTCTTGATCATCGGGGCGGCTTTCTTGGAGATAGCCGCGCCGACTTTCTTCGCCTCGTCCTGCACTTTCTTGACCGCGCCCTGCATTGCATTTCCGGATTTTTTCGTACTCATGGCATCACCTTGGATTAGGGGTTGAGGAGCTCTTAGAACTTGCCGTAGTAACCTTCTTTCAACGCATCGAACAGATTGGCCGCGGTGTGCATTTCGCCGTCGTATTCAATCTCTTCATTGCCCTTTACTTCTACCACAGAACCGTCTTCCAGTTCAAACCGGTACAGGGTGTTCTCGAGATCCGATTCCTTGACCAGCACGCCCTGGAACGCGGCCGGGTTGAAGCGGAAGGTGGTGCAGCCCTTCAGCCCCTGCTGGTGCGCGTACATGTAGATGTCCTTGAAGTCCTCGTACGGATAGTCGGTCGGCACGTTGGCGGTCTTGGAAATCGAGGAGTCGATCCATTTCTGCGAAGCGGCCTGGATGTCGACGTGTTCCTTCGGCGAAATGTCGTCGGCGGCCACGAAATACTCCGGCAGCGCCGCTTCCGGGTCCGCGCTGTACGGCATGGCCTTGCCGTTGACCAGGCTGCGGTAGGCCAGCAGTTCGTAGCTGTACACTTCCACTTTTTCCTTGGTCTTCTTGTTTTCGCGGATCACGTTGCGGCTGTAATGGTGCGCGAAGCTCGGTTCGATGCCGTTCGAGGCGTTGTTGGCCAGGCTCAGCGAAATCGTGCCGGTCGGTGCGATCGAGCTGTGGTGGGTGAAGCGCGAACCGGTTTCGGCCAGTTGCTTGACCAGTTCCGGCGCCACCGACGCCACGCGCTGCATATAGCGCGAGTAAGTGGCCAGCAGCACGCGGCCCTTGATCTTCTGGCCGGCTTTATACCCGTCCTTGGCCATTTCCGGACGCTTGCGCAGCATCTCGGCGGTGACCGTGAAGTCCTCGTCCATGATCGGCGCCGGGCCTTTTTCCTTGGCCAGCTCCAGGCCGACTTCCCAGCCGGCCAGGGCCATTTCACGCGAGATCGATTCGGTGAACTCCAGGCTCGGCTTGGAGCCGTATTTCATCTTCAGCATGGTCAAGGTGCTGCCCAGGCCCAGGAAGCCCATGCCGTGGCGGCGCTTGCGGACGATCTCCTGACGCTGCTTTTCCAGCGGCAGGCCGTTGATCTCGACCACATTGTCGAGCATGCGGGTGAACACGCGCACCACTTCCTTGTATTCCTCCCAGTCGAACACGGCCTGGTCGGTGAACGGGTTGCGCACGAACAGGGTCAGGTTCACCGAACCCAGCAGGCAGGCGCCGTAAGGCGGCAACGGCTGTTCGCCGCATGGGTTGGTGGCGCGGATGTTTTCGCACCACCAGTTGTTGTTCATTTCATTGACGCGGTCGATCAGGATGAAGCCCGGCTCGGCGAAATCGTAGGTCGAAGCCATGATCCGGTTCCACAGCTGGCGGGCGCGGATGTGGCTGTAGATCCTGCAGGCCACCATGCCGTCGTCGCGGGTCACGTAGCCCTCGGTCAACGGCCAGTCGCGCCAGACCACCTGCTTGGCGTCATCGACGTTGAAGTCGCCTTGCTCCTTGAGGCTGATCGGGAACACCAGCGGCCAATCGGCGTCCTTGGCGACCGCGTCCATGAACCCGTCGGTGATCAGCAGGCTGAGGTTGAACTGGCGCAGGCGCCCGTCCTCGCGCTTGGCGCCGATGAATTCCTTGACGTCCGGGTGCGACACGTCGAAGGTGCCCATCTGCGCACCGCGGCGGCCGCCTGCCGATGACACCGTGAAGCACATCTTGTCGTAGATATCCATGAAGCTGAGCGGGCCGGAGGTATGCGCGCCGGCGCCGGACACATAGGCGCCGCGCGGACGCAGCGTCGAGAATTCATAACCGATGCCGCAGCCGGCTTTCAGGGTCAGGCCGGCTTCATGGACTTTTTCCAGGATGCCGTCCATCGAATCCGGGATGGTGCCGGACACGGTGCAGTTGATGGTCGAGGTCGCCGGCTTGTGTTCCAGCGCACCGGCGTTGGAGGTGATCCGGCCGGCCGGAATCGCGCCGCGGCGCAACGCCCACAGAAAGCGCTCGTTCCAATGGGCCTGTTTCTCGGCATCGGCTTCGCAATCGGAAAGGGCCTTGGCGACCCGGCGGTAGGTATCATCGATGCTTTGGTCGACCGCTGCGCCGTTTTTCGCCTTTAAACGGTATTTTTTATCCCAGATATCCAAGGAGGCGGGCTGCAAAGGCAAGGCGTCCTGATCTGGGTTTGGGGCGCTGGCTGGAACGGCTTCCAAACGTGGTGTACTCATAAACAACTTATCTCCCGAACTGTTACGTACTTTAATTCTTGATTTTTATTGACCCGCACTACATCTTGGGGTTTCTATTGGAAAAAACACAAGATGTTGTGTTTCACCTGAGTACATTACCTTTGAAAAAACCGACTGTCAACCGGAAATTACGCCCTGAAACGCCGTTCATATCCGCTTAATTTACAGACGGTTAGACTCGTTTAATTGCGCATCCGGCAGGGCCCGAGGACCGGTTTTTTTTCGGCTTTGCTATACTTTTCACCACCACAGGATAGAGAATCCCCATGCCCGTTTCCCTGAGATCCATGGCCTTAGCCGCCCTGTTCACCGCCACCGGCGCCATCGCCGCCGGGTTTTACCTGGGCAATCAGGATTCTGCGGGCAAAACAGCGGCCGCTCCCGAGGTCTGGGTGATTCCGCCGGCGCAGGCCAGCACGCCAAGCACCAGCGGCGGCAACGGCATGCCGACGCTGGCGCCGATGCTCAGCAAGGTCACCCCCTCGGTGGTCAACATCTATACCAAACAACGGGTCAAGGTGAACAACCCGCTGGCCGAGTTCTTCGGCGGCGGCCGCATTCCGCAGGAACGCATCGCGCAGTCCCTGGGCTCGGGCGTCATCGTCGATGCCGCGCGCGGCCTGATCCTGACCAACAACCATGTGGTCGAAGGCGCCGACGAAGTCTCGGTCAGCCTGTCCGACGGCCGCACCTTCGAAGCGCAGCCGGTCGGTTCCGACCCGGACACCGACATCGCGGTCATCCGCATCGCCGCCACCGGCCTGCAGGCCCTGCCGGTCGCCGATTCGGCCAAACTGCGGGTCGGTGATTACGTGGTCGCGGTCGGCAACCCCTTCGGCCTGGGCCAGACGGTGACTTCGGGCATCGTCTCGGCGGTCGGGCGCAGCGGGCTGCAGGGCCTGGGCTACCAGAACTTCATCCAGACCGACGCCTCGATCAACCCCGGCAATTCCGGCGGCGCCCTGGTCAACCTCAACGGCGAACTGGTCGGCATCAACGTGGCCAGCTTCAACCCGCGCGGCAGCGCGGCCGGCAACATCGGCCTCGGCTTCGCCATTCCGTCCAATCTGGCCAAGGAAATCATGCGCCAGCTGATGGCCTACGGCGAAGTCCGCCGCGGCTCGCTGGGCATCGAAGCGGAAACCGCGCAGACCCAGTCGGAACCGATCACCAAAGGCGCCTGGGTTTCCCGCGTGTACCGCGGCAGCCCGGCCGAGGCCGCCGGCATCAAGCCCGGCGACGTCATCGTGGCGGCCAACGGACAGCGCATCGACAGCGCCGACGCGCTCAGCAACCTGGAAGGCCTGCTGCCGCTCGGCGTGCCGGTACGGCTCGAGATCGTCCGCGGCACCCAGCGCATGAACATCTCGGCGCAGCTGCGCGCCCAACCCAAGGAGCAGGACGCCGGACAGCTCGACCCGCGCCTGGCCGGCGCGGTGCTGATCGATCTTCCCGAGCGTTACAAGCAGACCGGCATGCGCGGCGTGATCGTCAACAAGGTCACCGCCGGCAGCCGGGCGGCGCGCAACGGCCTGGAAGTCGGCGACCGTATCCTGGTGGTCAACCGGCAGGCGGTCAACGACCTGAACGCGCTGCGCGCCCGCCTGTCGCCGAACGCGGCTCGGCTGGAACTGGGGCTGGCGCGCGGACGGCAATCGGGCTACCTCGAAATGCGTTAAAAACACGCGGCGCACACGCGCTTCACGGTATCCTATGGCCATGCATACCGTGATGGCCTTGAGCCTGGATTTAGACGACACCCTGTGGCCGATCTGGCCGACCATCGAACGCGCCGAACTGTGCCTGCACGAGTTCCTGCTGGTGCATGCGCCGAAAACCGCGGAGCGGTTCCCGATCGCCGGCATGCGCCATCTGCGCGAGCATGTGGCGCAGGCGCATCCGGAACTGGCGCATGATTTCACCGCGCAGCGCAAGATATCGCTCAGTCACGCCTTCCGGCTGACCGGCGAACCGGAAACGCTGGTCGACCCGGCCTTCGACGCGTTCTTCGCCGCCCGCAACGACGTCACGCTGTACGACGACTGCCTGCCGGCCCTGGAGCATCTGGCCGCCAGGGTGCCGATCATCGCGCTGACCAACGGCAACGCCGACCTGCAGCGTACCGGCATCGCGCGTTTCTTCACCGGCTGCATCTCGGCCAAGAACATCGGCAGCGCCAAGCCGGAAACACCGATGTTCGAAGCCGCCAGCCGCGCCCTGGGCATCGCGCCGGAAAACATCCTGCATGTCGGCGACGACCCGTGGCTGGATGTGCAGGGCGCGCACAACGCCGGTTTCCAGTCGGCATGGATCAACCGTACGCAGGCGCTGTGGCCGGACGATATCGCGCCGGCGCGGCACACCATCACCACCTTGGGCGAACTCGCCCGCCTGATTGCCTGAGAACAGACCATGAGCACACCGATCCGCGGCATCGCGCCGGGCCCCGTCGCCGATTCCAAAGCCATCCAGCTGGTGCAGGCCAGCCAGTACCCGCAGTGGCTCGCGCGGCAGAGCGCCTTCACCCGGACCTTTCTGGACAGCCAGGCATTCAACGCCAGCCGGCAGAACCTCATGCTGCTGCCCGACACCGAAGGCCGATGGCAAAGTGTGCTGGCCATCCTCGGCGAGCAGGACGATCCGTATGCAGTGGCGCACCTGCCGAAACTGCTGCCCAAACACGCGTACCACCGCTGTCCGGATTCGCCGGCCAGCCTGAGCGCCGATAATTTCCTGCTCGGCTGGGGCTTGGGCGCCTACCGTTTCGAAAAATACCTGGCGGCCAGCGAAAGCCCGCTGCTGCACGCCGGCGCCCACTCCCGGCAGGCCGAAGCGGTACTGCGCGAATCCCTGCGGGTGCGCGACCTGATCAACACCCCGACCGAGCACATGGGGCCGGATGAACTGGAACAGGCGGTGCTTGAGGCCAGCCAAGAATTCGCCGGCGTCTTCTCGTGCATACGCGGCGATGACCTGCTGACCCAGAACTTCCCGACCATCCACGCGGTCGGCCGCGCCTCGCACCGCGCGCCGCGCTTGCTGCGCCTGGACTGGGGCGACGCTGCGCATCCGCATGTCGCGATCTGCGGCAAGGGTGTGTGCTTCGACACCGGCGGCCTCGACATCAAGCCGGCGGACGGTATGCGGCATATGAAAAAAGACATGGGCGGCGCCGCCCATGCCTTGGCCTTGGCGCGCCTGGTGATGGACCTGCGCCTGCCGGTGCGCATCACCCTGTTGATCGCGGCGGTGGAGAATGCCATCGCCGGCAACGCATTCCGTCCCGGCGAAGTGATCACCACCCGGCAGGGCCTGAGCGTGGAAATCGACAACACCGACGCCGAAGGGCGGCTGGTGCTGTCCGATGCGCTGACCCTGGCCAGCGAGCTGAAGCCCGATCTGATCCTGGACTACGCCACGCTGACCGGTGCCGCGCGCATCGCGCTGGGCCCCGACCTGCCGGTCCTGTTCAGCAACCGCGATGAACTGGCGCAGGCCTACCTGGCCGCCGGCGACGCGCAGCTGGACCCGCTCTGGCGCATGCCGCTGTGGCAGCCGTACCTGAGCTACCTGAAATCCAACATCGCCGACCTGGCCAACGCCGGACCGAGCCGGATGGCCGGCTGCGTCACCGCCGCCCTGTTCCTGCAGCGCTTCGTGGCTGCCGACATCGCCTGGGCGCATGTCGATGTCTACAGCTGGAACGATTCCGAACGCCCGGGACGTCCGGCCGGCGGCGAAGCGCAGGGTCTGCGCGCCGCGCTGGCGCTGCTGCAGGCAAGATATGACAACCGGCACTCGGCAAGCGCCTGAATACCCGGCAGACTGACCCCATTCCCCAAGGATATTTACATGACACGCCCTGACCTGCTTAACGAACTGAAGATCGACCGGCGCGGCGGCGCGCCGAAAAAGAAACGGCGCTGGCCTTGGATCGTCGGCGTGATCGCGGTCCTGCTGACCGCCTACTTCGTATTCCGCGGCGGCAAGCCGGTGGAGGTTGAAACCGTCAATCCGCGCTCGGCGGCCGAAAGCGGACCGGCTTCGGTGCTGGATGCCTCCGGCTACGTGACCGCGCGCCGCATCGCCACGGTGTCCTCGAAAGTCACCGGTAAAGTGAAGGAAGTCTATATCGAGGAAGGCCAGCGGGTGACTGAAGGCGAAGTATTGGCGCGTCTGGACGTCCAGGACGCCGATGCGCAGTACCAGCTGTCGCGTTCGCAGGTCGCCGCCAGTCAGTCGCAGTTGGCTGAAGCGCAGGCGCAGCTGGCCCTGGCCGAAAGCACCTACCGCCGCAACCGGGAACTGGCCGGCCGCCAGTTCGTGTCCAAATCCGCCTTGGATGCCGCCAAAGCCGACCGCGATGCGCGCGCCGCGCGCCTGGCCAGCCTGCAGAAATCCGTGGCCGTCTCCAAGGACCAGATGCAGGTCAGCGCGCTCGGCATCGACAACACCGTCATCCGTGCGCCGTTCGACGGCGTCATCATCGCCAAGGCCGCGCAGCCCGGCGAAATGATCTCGCCGATCTCCGCCGGCGGCGGCTCGATCCGTACCGGCATCGGCACCCTGGTCGACATGGATTCGCTGGAAGTGCAGGTCGACGTCAACGAAGCGTACATCGGCCGGGTCACCCCGAAGATGCCGATCGAGGCGGTGCTGAACGCCTATCCGGAGTGGAAGATCCCGGGCGAGGTGATC
>DATMWF010000039.1:0-6077 GCA_035562675.1 Arenimonas sp.
CCGGTCAGCAGGCCGATCGTCAGCACCGCCGGAATGGTCAGGCCGATGGTGGCCAGCACCGATCCGAGCAGGATGTTGACCGAGCGCTGCAGCTGATTCTGCTTCGCGGCCTTGACCGCGCTCATCGCCTCCGGCGCGAGGATCAACAGGGCGACCACGAAGCCGCTGAGCACATCGGGCGCGCCCAGCACCTCGGTCCCGTGCTCAAGGGGCAGAGCCAGTTTCTTGGCCAGCAGCACCATCGGCAGGATGTACAGCAGCAGGAAAACCCCGTGATGGCGGGCCGAGCCGGTGGCGTGGTGCGCATGCAGCCGGTCGTCTTCGCGCCGGTAATCGTCCTGCGGCGCAACGAAGTAGTTGCTGTGGCGGCTGGTCTGAACGCCCAGGAAGATGCCGTAGACGCCAAGCGACATGATGCTCAGGAAAATGCTCTGGAACGGTGACAGGGTGGCGTCTGGCGTGCTGGTGGTGAATGCCGGCAGGATCAGGCCGAGCACGGCCAGCGGGATGATCAGCGCCAGGAAGGCCTTGGCGCCCTGCAGGTTATAACTTTGCTCGTGGTGTTTGAGCCCGCCGAGCAGCAGCGACAGGCCGGCCATTCCGCCCAGCAGGATCATCAGCACCGAGAACATGGTGTCGCGCGCCATGGTCGGGTTGCCGTCGCCCGAAAGCATCACCGCGGAGATCATCAGCACTTCCACACCGATGATGGACAGCGTGAGCACCAGCGTGCCGAGCGGCTCGCCGAGAATCTCCGCCAGGCCCTCGGCATGCCGCACGATGGCAAAAGCTGACAGCAGGATGACCGACAGCAGCCAGGCCAGCATGAACGCGAACCAGGCCGGGCTGGACAGGTCCTCCAGCCAGCCGCTGCCGAAGCGGGCGAACAGCAGCATGCTGGCCACGCTGGCCAGCAGCGGATATTCACGTGTCAACAGGGCGCGGATGCCGGCCTTGGCGGAGATCTCAGGGAAAGGGCGCATGAGGCATTCTAGCAAACTATGCTTGCATGCCCGTAGGGCAGAAAAAACCGCCTTGCGGCGGTTTTCGGTGGTTCAGAAGTGCGGCTTTTCCGGCGCGTCGTTGTAGCGCTGCACCGATTCCTGCAGGATGCGCTTCGCGTCGGCGGCGCCTTTCCAGCCGTCTAGCTTGACCCACTTGCCTTTTTCCAGGTCCTTGTAGTGCTCGAAGAAGTGGCCGATGCGTTCCAGCCAATGCGGCGAGACCTGGTCGACGTCATGGATGTGCGAATAACCGTTGAACACCTTGTCGATCGGCACCGCGATGATCTTCTCGTCGGAGCCGGCCTCGTCGACCATCATCAGCACGCCGACCGGACGACAGCGGATCACCGAGCCCGGCACCAGCGGCAGCGGCAGGATCACCAGTACGTCGGCCGGGTCGCCGTCACCGCATACGGTGTGCGGCACGTAGCCGTAATTGCACGGATAGCGCATGGGTGTTGAAAGGATGCGGTCGACGAAAATCGCGCCCGAGGCCTTATCGACCTCATACTTGACCGGTTCGGCGTCTTTCGGGATTTCAATGATGACGTTGATTTCGTGCGGCACATCCCGGCCGGTGGCGACTAAATCCAAACCCATGCTGTTCTCCATTGATATATGCGGGGCATGATACCGCAAGCGCCTTGAATAATCACGCTTAATATGCCACGTGTCGTTCTAAGCCATTGATATGGATTGATTCATCAGGTGCGTTCCCTGGCTTTCGGCGTCTTGATTTCAGTCAAGGCGGCGGCGGGGGATTGGAGTAGACTGTATACATACCCGCTAATCATCAGGAGTCATCATGCAATCATCCATGTTATCGCACGCCTTGGCCGTCGAGTTTCCCGAACTGTCCGAAAAAATCCACGCGCTGAAGGCCAGCAACGCGCATTTCGCCCGTCTGCTCGAGGAACACGATACCCTTGACCAGCGCATCAGCCGTGACGAAGAGCGGATCGAACCGATCAACGACGATACCCTGCACGAACTGAAAATGCAGCGTATCCGCTTGAAGGACGAGCTTTACCAGATGGCTACGGCCGAATAATCCCGGAATATGACTGATACAGGAAATTGGCGCTCAACAGCGCCATTTTCCATTTTAGCGGGTGCATTTTTCAGCGGCCTGCAGTGGCCGGCAAAAGCTAAAGGAAATAATGGCTGGCCCAAACCCAGGTCAGGACGGCCAATGCGCTGATGGCCGACAGCGAGATGAAGAATGCCAGAATGGCGGTCGCGAATGACAGCAGCATCAGCAAGCCGTCACGCTCTGCCATGGCGAATCCGAACAGGGCGATGGCGATGCCCGGTGGCAGGTTGGTAAAAGGCCCCGGGACGATAATGACCAAGGCCAGGGTAAGGCAGAAAAACGCCGCCAGACGGGTAGTGAACGGGCCTGTGAGCCCGGACCAGCGGGGTTTGGCGAAGGCTTCAAGCCGTCGCAGCCATTTTTCGGTGTTGCGCAGGCTGGCTTGGACACGGTCGGCGGCGAAGGTCCTGTTGTTGAAGCGCGCCGGGATGGACGGGTGGCTTTGGCCGAAAAGCAACTGCGCGGAAAACAGGATGATCGGCATGCTCATGATCGAGCACAAGCCGGTCGGCAAGACCGCCGCCAGCATGCCGAAGGCGATCAGCGCGAAACCGAAACCGCGGTCGCCCATGGCCTGCAGCATGTCGCTGACGCGGATGTCCCGGCCGTCATGCCTGTCGAGCATATGCAGCATGACATCAAGCAAGGCCGGCGTGCCGGGCGGGTCGGGCGTATTGTCCATATCTCCCAGTATCGCTTACAGGTCGGTGCCAGCACAAATGCCCCGTTCATGAAAAACCCCGCCGAAGCGGGGTTTCCCATAATGCGCAACGCCTGCGATCAGGCCAGGAACGGAATCAGCAGCAAGGCCACGATGTTGATGATCTTGATCAACGGGTTGATGGCCGGGCCGGCGGTGTCCTTGTACGGATCGCCGACGGTATCGCCGGTGACCGCGGCTTTATGGGCTTCGGAACCCTTGCCGCCGTGATGGCCTTCCTCGATGTACTTCTTGGCGTTATCCCAGGCGCCGCCGCCGGTGCACATCGAGATGGCCAGGAACAGGCCGGTCACGATGGTGCCCATCAGCAGGCCGCCCAAGGCATCCGCGCCCAAGGTCATGCCGACGATCACCGGAATCGCCAGGGGCAACAGCGACGGGATGATCATTTCACGGATCGCGGACTTGGTCAGTAGGTCCACGGCCTTGTCGTACTGCGGCTTGCCGGTGCCTTCCATGATGCCGGGGATGTCCCGGAACTGGCGGCGCACTTCTTCCACCACGGCGCCGGCCGCGCGGCCGACCGCCTGCATCGCCATCGCGCCGAACAGGTAGGGGATCATGCCGCCGATCAGCAGGCCGATCACCACGTTCGGGTTGTCGATCGAGAAATTCACCGGGTCAAGGCCCGCGCGCTCCGACAGCTTGTGCGAATAGTCGGCGAACAGCACCAGCGCGGCCAGGCCGGCCGAACCGATGGCGTAGCCTTTGGTGACCGCTTTGGTGGTGTTGCCCACGGCATCCAGGGCGTCGGTGGTCTTGCGGATTTCCTTGTCCATGCCGCTCATTTCGGCGATGCCGCCGGCATTGTCGGTGATCGGACCGTAGGCATCGAGCGCGACGATCATGCCGGCCATCGACAGCATGGAGGTGGCCGCGATGGCGATGCCGTAAAGGCCGGACAGGTGATAGCAGCCGTAAATGGCGGCTGCCACGGCCAGAACCGGCGCTGCGGTGGATTTCATCGAAACCGCCAGGCCGGCGATGACGTTGGTGCCGTGTCCGGTTTCCGAGGCTTTGGCCACGTCCTGCACCGGCGAGAATTCGGTCGCGGTGTAGTATTCGGTGATCACCACCAAAGCGGCGGTCAGGCCCAGGCCGATCAGGGCGCACCAGAAGATGCCGTTGGAATGCTCCAGGGCGAACATGGAATCGGTCACGAAATAGAACGCCACGGCGGCCAGCAGGCCGGAAACGCCCAGTCCACGGTACAGTGCGTTCATGATCTTGCCGCCATCGCGGGCTTTCACGAAATAGGTGCCGGCGATGGAGGCGATGATCGACACCGCGCCGAGCACCATCGGGTAGACCACGCCGTTCCAGCCGTAGTCGGCGAAGAAGATGCCGGCTATCAGCATGGCGGCGATGACGGTCACCGCGTAGGTTTCGAACAGATCGGCGGCCATGCCGGCGCAGTCGCCGACGTTGTCACCGACGTTGTCGGCGATGACGGCCGGATTGCGCGGGTCATCTTCCGGGATTCCCGCTTCGACCTTGCCGACCAGATCGGCGCCGACGTCGGCGCCTTTGGTGAAGATGCCGCCGCCCAGACGGGCGAAGATGGAGATCAGCGAGCTGCCGAAGGCCAGGCCGATCATCGGCTGCATGGCGGCTTTGACCGATTCGGCGGTCTGCACGCCGGCCGATTTGACCGCCCAGAAATAGCCGGCCACGCCCAACAGGCCCAGGCCCACGACCAGCATGCCGGTGATGGCGCCGCCCTTGAAGCTGACGTTGAGCGCGGCGTTAAGGCCTTTGGTGGCGGCCTGTGCGGTGCGTACGTTGGCGCGTACCGAGACGAACATGCCGATGAAGCCGGCCAGACCGGACAGTGTGGCACCGATGGCGAAGCCGACGGCGGTCGACCAGTCGATGGCGAAGCCGATCAGCAGGAACAGGACCACGCCGACGACGGCGATGGTGCGGTACTGGCGGCGCAGATAGGCTCCAGCGCCTTCCTGGATGGCGGCGGCGATTTCCTGCATGCGGGCATTGCCGGCATCCTGCTTGATGATCCAGCTGGTTGTATACAGACCGTAAATAATGGCCAGAGCCGCGCAGGCTAAGGCGAGTTCCAATGCGTATTGCGCTAACATTCCACACTCCCGGATTTTAAGTCGAATTGGGCGGTCTTCGCCGCCGTTCCAAGAGTATGGCAGAGGCCGGGAAACTTAACTAGGGCTGAACGGAAAAAAGGGGGCGTTGCAGGGTGCGGGTTCCGCTACTGCAACGGAAGGCCTGCAAACCGCTTGCTATTCATTGGCCGACTTGGCATGATTGGTGAAAATGTGACATATTTCACATTTATTCCGGGGGGAATGTATGCGTTTGATCGGATTAATCCTGCTTGCCGGCTGTTTAAGCGCCTCGGTCGAGGCGAAAGGGACGCCAGTCTGGAAAGAGGCAGGCAATGTTTACAAGGGGAAAACAGCCGTCCCGGTCAATTCCTTGGCGCTGGGTGCGGTCAATGTCGATGTCGGCGTGCATCTGGAACGCTTGACGCTCCTGAGCGGCGAAGGCCATACCGGCAAGAAAGTGGCTTCCGGGCTGTTGGCCGGCGCGTTGTCACTGGGCGGCGTCGGCGGCGTCGATACCGCCGCGCGTGAGCCCATCGAAGAGCATTTAACGCCGGAAGACGCCAAACGCATTGCGGCAGACATCGCACAAATCGTTTCTGAGCGCTTTAAGGGCATGCCGGGCATGAAAGTGTACACCGGGGAAGAAGTGACCGCGTCGCCTTTCTACAAGAGCATCACCGGCAGTTATGAGCAGGATGACCACAAGAAATCGGTGCAGGACGGACGCTGGGGCGCGGATTATTACTTCGGCTATTATTCATCGCCGGCCGGCACCTATAAATACCGCCCGCTGGAGAAATTCAGCTTCAGCGACAAGGATTTCTCGCCGGTGGTCCGGCAGAGCCTGGGTGTGGACGCTGTCGCCACGGTCAGCGTGTTCCTGGCCAACACCCGCAAGGAGTTCCGTATCCAGGACCTGAACGTGAAAGTGACTGGATTGGCTTACGCGGGGCAGAAAATGGGTGATCTGCCGACGTTGACCTATAACCTGGAAGATGCCGGCGCGGTCGCCGTTCCGCTAGAAGGCAAAGACGGCGATAAAGACAATTACGCCGCATGGCTTAATCTCAAGCCGCAGTTCGAAGCGCAGATCGACGCGGTGGTGGCGAAAATCCGCGCCGCCATTCCGGCCGCCGCTCCGGCTCCTGCACCGGCAACCTGATCCTTCTTTGCATGACACA
>DATMWF010000040.1:0-7294 GCA_035562675.1 Arenimonas sp.
GCGCTTTGCGCCATCTTGGCGGCGCGGCCCTGACGCCAGGCCCAGATGGATGGGCTGACGAAATGCACGGTGCGCAGGCCGGCCTGCTTGCAGCGTTTTTCCAGACCCAGATTGAAATCCGGCGCGTCAATGCCGATGACCACGTCCGGTTCGGCCGCTATCAGGCGTTCCAGCAGGTTTTTTCTGAGCTTGAGCAGTTTTGGCAGATGCCTGAGCACCTCAACGAAGCCCATGATCGACAGCATCCTGTAATCAAACCAGGACGTGAGGCCATGTGCCTGCATTTTCGGGCCACCCATGCCGATGAACTCAATATCCGGATGAATGGCCTGGAGCGCCGCCATCAGTTCGGCGCCGAGCAGATCACCCGAGGCCTCGCCGGCGACTAAGGCGATTTTCATGGGGGGTTAACGCAGGATGCCGCGTGTGCTGGCTTCAATGAAATCCAGCATCTGCTTGACGTCTTCCGAGGACTGGGCCATTTCGGCCAGCTCCAGCTTGGCTTCCACCAGCGGTTTGCCGGACATGAACAGGGTGCGGTAGGCGGATTTGATCGCTTTGATGCGTTCCGGCGAGAACCCCCGGCGCTTCAGGCCTTCGGCGTTGATCGCGCGCGGCTCGGCATATTGCGCGGAGGTGGTCACGAACGGCGGTACGTCGGCGTTGACCAGGCTGCCCATGCCGATGAACGCGTGGTCGCCGATCTTGCAGAACTGGTGGGCGCCGGAGAAGCCGCCGAATATCACCCAGTCGCCGACGATGGCATGACCGGCCAGCGAGGCGTTGTTGGCGAAGATGGTGTGGTCGCCGATGATGCAGTCGTGTGCGATGTGCACATACGCCATGATCCAGTTGTCGTTGCCGAGACGTGTCACGCCGCCGCCGTCGGCCGTGCCGCGGCTGAAGGTGGTGAATTCGCGGATGGTGTTGCCGTCGCCGATGATCAGCTCGCAGCGTTCGCCATGGTATTTCTTGTCCTGCGGGTCGCCGCCCAGGGCGGCATGGGAATGGATCTTGTTGTTCCTGCCGATGGTGCAGGGGCCGGTGATCACGCAATGCGGCCCGATTTCGGTGCCTTCGCCGATATGCACGTCCGCGCCGATGATGGTGTAGGCGCCGACCCGGACGGTGGGATGCAGCGTGCTGGACGGGTCGATGAGTGCGGTGCTGTGTATCATCATTTGCCCTCGGCGCAGAGGATGTCGGCGCTGGCCGCGGTGATGCCGTCCACCGATGCCACCGCGCTGTACAGGGCCATATTCCGCATCACGCGCTTGAGGCTGACGTCGAGGATCAGCTGGTCGCCGGGGACCACCATCCGGGAAAAACGGGCGTTGTCGATCTTCACCAGGTAAAACAGCTTGCCTTCCTTGCCGCTTTTACCGTCCTCAATCGCGCTCAGGTGGGTCAGCAGGCCGCCGGCCTGCGCCAGCGCTTCAAGGATCAGCACACCGGGCATGATCGGCGCACCCGGGAAGTGACCGTTGAAAAAGGGTTCATTGACGGTGACGTTCTTCAGCGCCCGGATCCGGAGGTCCGGTTCCAGTTCGATGACCCGGTCTACCAGCAGGAACGGGTAGCGGTGCGGCAGAAGGCTCTGGATGAAGGTCACGTCGACCGGTAGCTTGGATGTGTCAAAGGCCATGATCAATCCTGTTTCTTGAGTGCGTTGAGCGAACGCGCCATGGCGTCCAGTTGCTTGAAGCGTGCGGCGTTCCTGCGCCATTCGTGTTTGGCCTGCATCGGCGTGCCGCTGTTGTATTCACCGGCTTCGCGGATGCTGTGGCTGACCAGGGTCATCGCGCCGACGATGACGTTATCGGCGATTTCTATATGGCCCACGACGCCGGCTGCGCCGCCGATCAGGCAGCGCTTGCCGATGACGGCCGAACCGGCGACCGCCGCGCATCCGGCGATGGCGGTATGCGCGCCGATGCGGACGTTATGGCCGATCTGGATCTGGTTGTCCAGGCGCACGTCGTTTTCCAATACCGTGTCTTCGATCGCGCCGCGGTCGATGGTGGTATTGGCGCCGATTTCACAGTCGTCGCCGACCAGCACGCCGCCAAGCTGGGCGACTTTGATCCATTGGCCCTGATGCATGGCAATGCCGAAGCCATCGGCGCCCAGCACCGCGCCGGAATGGATGCGCACCCGTTTTCCCAGCCGTACGCGCTTCA
Organism: Arenimonas sp.; assembly: GCA_035562675.1. Taxonomy (GTDB): domain Bacteria; phylum Pseudomonadota; class Gammaproteobacteria; order Xanthomonadales; family Xanthomonadaceae; genus Arenimonas. The sequence goes on from DATMWF010000040.1 coordinate 2,181, forward strand.
CCAGCGTGACCCGCGGCAGCAGAACGCATGCTTCGCCGACGACGCAGTCCTGGCCGATGCTGCCGTGCGGATAGATGACGGCGCCGTCCTCGACCACTGCGCGCGCGCCGATGACCGTGAATGCACCGATTCTGGCGCTCGGGCTGACCCGGGCGCTGGCGTGCACCACGGCAGAAGCATGGACGCCCTCTTCGAGGGATTCATCTTCGTCGAAAAGCGCGCTGATCTGCGCGTATGTCGTATATGGGTTCCTGCTGATCAGGCAGGCGCACGGACTGATGTCGGCATCGGCTTCGCCGAGCACCACGACGCTGGCCTGGGTGGCTGCCAGCTGCTGGCTGTACTTGCTGTTCGCCAGGAAAGCCAGCTGCCCGGGTTGCGCGCCGGCGAGCGTGCCGATGCCGGAGACCTGCGTGCCGCCATCGCCCCGGAAAGGGAGCTGGAACCGGTCGGCAAGGTCCTTCAGCGTCAGCACGCGCGTACTCAGAATTGCTGACCGAAGGTGAACTGCAGGCTTTCAACGCGGTCATATGGACCGTCGTTGATCGGCACGGCGTAACTGATGGAAATCGGCCCGACCGGCGCCTGCCACTGCAGGGCTACGCCCACGGAGGCGCGCAGCGCGTCGAAGGTGAATTTGTCGGCGCCGAACACAGCGCCGGCTGCGAAGTCGTCGTAATCGTCGTAATCGAAGCTGCCCGCGAACACGTTGCCGTAATCCAGGAAGGCTGACAGGCGGGTGCCGCGCGCCTTGAATACTTTTGGGAACAGGAGTTCGAATGTGCCGGCGACTTTCACCGCGCCGCCCAACGGCTGCAGGTACGAAGGTATGCAGGTGGTGGCGGGCGGCACAGGCAGACACGTGCCATAGCTTGGTCCCAGCGTATTGGCCTCATAACCCCGGACAGACTGCGGTCCGCCGGCATAGAAGTTCTTGAAGAACGGCAGGCCGGCATCGCCAGTGGATCCGTAGCTGTCGCCGTAGCCGAGGTCCGTGCCGATCTTAAGGACCAGCCAGGGGTTCAGCGGACGGTAGTGTTCGAACTGATAGCTCAGCTTGTAGTAGGCGATGTCGGAACCGGGGAACGAGAACTCGACGCCGATGCGGTTATAGGTGCCGCGGGTCGGGAGCAGGTAATCGTTGCGCGAGTCGCGGCCCCAGCCGGTCTGGGCACGGAATTGGGTGACCGGCCAGCTTTGGTTGAAACCGCAGATCTCGGAATCCAGTCCCGGAACGCCGTCATCGTCTTCCGACGGGGTTGCCGGATTGTTGTCGTTGTCGATGGTTGCATTGTCGTAGCAGGGGTAGTACGGCTGCGTGCCGATGACTTGGTCGAGGTAATCAATCAATGGCTTAGGTGTAGCGCCTAGTGTGGTGGTCAGGTCGATGATGTCATAGCCGAGCGAGAACTGGATATTGTCGGTTTCGCTCAGCGGAATGCCGACGACCGCTTCCGCGTTGAAGTTCTGCGAGGTGTAGCGCGCGGTGTTGTTGTTGCCCTGGTCGTAGTTGCTCCATGACACGTTGTAGCCGACGCTGACGCCCTGCTCGGTGAAGTAGGGGTCGTTGTAGGAGAAACTGAGCCGCTGCGCGTAACTGTTGTTCTGCACGGAAACCGCCATCCGGTTACCGGTGCCGAGGAAGTTGTTCTCGCTGAGCTGCACCGATGCGGTCAGGCCGTACAGCTGCTGGTAGCCCAGGCCGAATACGAAGCTGCCCGAGTTGCGCTCCACCACGTTGATGACCACGTCGACCTGGTCGGGACGGCCGGTCACCGCCGGGGTCTCGATTTCGACCGAATCGAAAAAGCCTAGGCGCTGCAGGCGGATCTTCGAACGGTCGAGCGCGGCCTGAGAATACCAGGCGTTCTCGAACTGGCGCAGTTCGCGGCGCAACACCTCATCGGCGGTACGTACGTTGCCCTTCACTTCGATGCGGCGGACCTGCACGCGCGGTCCCGGATTGACCGCGAAATCGATGCTGATCTCCTGGTTGTCGCGGCTGACCTCGGGAATCGGGTTGACTTCGGCGAAGGCGTAGCCGATGTTGCCGAGCATGGCGGTGATGCGGTCGTTGGTGGCGGTCAGCAGTTGGCGCGAGAAGGTGTTGCCGGGCTTGATGAGCAACAGTTTCTCGACGTCCTCTTTCGGCACGATGGTGTCGCCGCTGACTTTGACGGAGGCGACCTTGTAGACCTGTCCTTCGCTGACGTTCGCGGTGAGGAACATGTCTTTCTTGTCGGGGCTGATGTCGACCTGGGTCGATTCGACGTTGAAGTCGACGTAGCCGCGGTCAAGGTAATAGTCGGAAAGCTTTTCCAGGTCGCCGGAAAGCTTTTCACGGGAATACTGGTCATCCCTTTTGTACCAGGACATCCAGTTGCTGGTGTTGGATTCCCAGCCCTCGCGGATCACTTCATCGGGGTAGGTGTTGTTGCCGACGATGTTGATGTCACGCAGTTTGGCGCCCTTGCCTTCGCTGACGGTGATGTTGATGTCGACCCGGTTACGGTCGATTTCCTTCACTTCAGGCGTGATGGTGACGCTGTATTTGCCTTTGTTGTTGTATTGCCGGATCAGTTCCTGGGTTACCCGGTCGAGGTTCAGCGGATTGTATATCTCGCCTTCGCTCAGGCCGATGCCTTTCAGTCCCTTCATCAGGTCTTCGGTCTTGATTTCCTTGTTGCCTTCCAGTTTCAGCGAGTTGATGGAGGGGCGCTCCACCACATGCACCACCAGGATGTTGCCTTGGCGCTCAAGGCGGATATCGCTGAAGAAGCCGGTTTTATAGAGGGCGCGAATGGCTTCGGTGGTTTTTGCGCTGTTGACCTGGTCGCCCTTTTCAAGCGGAAGGTAGGTGAATACCGTACCGGCCGAGATGCGCTGCAGTCCGTCGATGCGGATGTCGCTGGCGGTGAATGTCTCGGTGCCTTGAGCGAAAACAGGCTGGCAAAGCGCGGCGGCCAGTGAAATGCACAGCAGGCTTTTGCGGAGATTTGAAGGGGTCATTAAGGATTCCAGACGAGGGCTCAAAGGGGACTAGGAAATGATACGAAAAAAATCATTGAAAATGGCTATTCCGAACAGGCTGATCAGCAGGAACATGCCTATGGCCTGGCCAACCGCCTGAAAAGACTCCGATACCGGCTTTCCGGTCAGGCCTTCAAAGGTGTAATACAGTAGATGCCCGCCGTCCAGCATGGGGATGGGCAGCAGGTTCATGATACACAATGCCAGCGATATGGCGGCTAAAAAGGACAGAAATGCCGAAAAGCCCCAGGACGCCTGGTTATCCGCCGCCTGCGCGATGCTCACCGGTCCGGATAGATTATCCACCGATGCGGATCCTGTCAGCAGTCTGCGGATGATGGACAGGCTGTCGGAAGCCATGCCATAGGTTTTGGCAACGGCAACGGGCAAGGCTTCCAGCACGCCGTACTGGATGATTTTGGTGGCTGGCGGGCTGCCGATCCCTAGACGCCAGCGGGATTTTCCGTCCTGCTCGAACCGCTTGGGTTCGATGAAAAAACGCATCTGTAGCCCGTTCCGTTCGATTTCGACCTGCAGGTTCCTGCCGGCCTGCGCCTCGCGGGCCAGCACGTCGGGGATCTGGTCGAACGATTCCAGCCCGGAATCGTTGATCTTGATGATGCGGTCGCCTACCTGCAGGATGCCCTGCGATGGCCCGTCGGGCTGGACCATGCCGACAACCGGGCTGGGATTGGAGAAGTAGGGCGTGAATCCAACGGCCTGCAGCAGTTTGGTCTGGTCGAAGTCCGCATCCAGCTTGTCGAGCGGGAGCCGCCGGGTGGCGGACTGGCCGTCCGCCGTCTGCACGCCGACGGTAATGGTGCGACGGTCCATGGCGGCCAACGCCAGCATGGGCAGGGCGTCGCTCCATGTGCGCACGGCAGTGCCGTCGATGGCGGTGATTTCATCGGCCGGAGCGAATCCGGCCTGCTGCGCCAAGCCCTGTGAGGGGCCAAGCAGCGGCCTGAGTTCCGTGCTGCCCAACGTCAATGACAGCCACAGAAGCAGGATGCAAAGGATAAGGTTGGCGATCGGTCCGGCTGAGACGATGGCAATGCGTTTCCCGACCGACTGGCGGTTGAAAGCGAAGGCCTTCATCGCTTCCGGCACTTCCTGATCGCGTTCATCGAGCATCTTGACGTAGCCGCCGAGCGGAATCATGGACAGCTGGTATTCCGTGCCGGACTTGCCCGTTTTCTTGAATAACGCGCGCCCGAAACCGACGGAGAAGCGCTCGACATGCACGCCGCACAGCCTGGCGACGATGAAGTGCCCCCATTCATGCACGGTGACCAGGATGCCGATCGTGATGATGTACCAGACAACGGGGCTTAGGAATGGAATCATGGGTCGATGTGTTTCGCTGCGGCTATCTGGGTTGCTTTGACGCGCGCATGCGCATCGCTGGCCAATAGGACAGCCAGATCGCCGTCAGGTTCCCAGGCAATCGCATCCATCGTCCGTTCGATGACTTCCGGGATGGCCAGGAACGAGAGGTGGCCCTGCAGGAACAGTTCAACGGCGGTTTCATTGGCGGCATTGAGCACCGCCGGCGCGTTGCCTGCCCTTTCAGCGGCCTGGTAGGCCAGTTTCAGGCAGGGGAAGGTATCGGTGTCCGGCTCCTCGAACCGGAGTGAGCCGATGGCGCGCAGGTCCAGCGCCGGCACGCCGGTATCAATGCGCTCCGGATAGGACAGGCCATAGGCGATCGCCGTGCGCATGTCCGGATTGCCCATCTGCGCCAGTACCGAGCCGTCGTGGTAGTCGACCAGGGAGTGCACGATGCTCTGCGGATGCACCAGCACTTCGATGCGATTGACCGGGGTGTTGAACAGGTGATGGGCTTCGATGACCTCAAGGCCTTTGTTCATCAGGCTGGCGGAATCCACCGAAATCTTGCGGCCCATCGACCATTTTGGGTGCTTGCAGGCCTGTTCGGGTGTGATGTGCCGCAGTTCGCTCCGGGTTTTGCCCAGAAAAGGCCCGCCGGAAGCGGTCAGGATCAGCCGTCGGACGCCGTTGAGGTCACCGTCCTTCGGCAGGCACTGGTAGATCGCGTTATGCTCGCTGTCGACCGGAAAAAG
>DATMWF010000041.1:0-4379 GCA_035562675.1 Arenimonas sp.
GCATATGGCCATACGCACCAACACCGGCGACGGCGTATTGGTCGAAACCGGTCAGGACAGCCGCTTCCTGTTGATTGCCGGGCGGCCGCTGGCTGAGCCGATCGTGCAGCACGGTCCGTTCGTGATGAACACGCCGGAACAGATCCATCAGGCCGTGCGCGATTACCAGGCCGGCAAGTTCTCGGCGGCAGCGGTGCAGGCGCTTTGAGCGCTTATCACCCTGTCCTCATGTTTTAAGGGTCTGCATCCGGAACACTGCCCGCCCGCTGCGTTCATTGGCGATGGCCGCCAGGCGGCGTTCGTCTGCATTGGCGAAATCGCGGTCCCAGGCCAGCACTTTCGGGGTCATCAGGTAGTGCCAGAGGGGTGGAATCAGGGTCACCACGAAGGTCGTCAGGTAGCCGTTGATCATCATCGGCGCATGCGGATACGGTTTCAGGTCCTGGTAAGGGACTTCGCCCTGGGCATGGTGGTGCGAGTGCCGGGTCAGGTTGAACATGCCCCAGGAGCTGACGCGTTTGTTGGTGTTCCAGGAATGCCGTGGCTGCACCGGCTCCGCGGGGTCGCGCACGATGCCGTAGTGTTCCATGTAATTGACGATCTCCAGCGTAGCCTTGCCCCACAGAGCGCACAGCACGAAATACGCTGCCACCCAAGCGCCGCCATACAGCCAGGCCAGCGCCACCAGCGCGGCACTGAGGGAGTGGCCGCGGATGACCGCGTTGTGCCATGAAAACAGGCCGAGTGACCGGCGCTGCAGCCGTTCGCGTTCGATGTTCCAGGCGCTGACATTGCCCTTCAGGGTCGAGCTCAGGATATGGCTGTAGACATTGCGGCCGCGCGGCGCCGTGGCCGGATCGTGTTCGGTGGACACATAGCGGTGATGGCCGTACACGTGTTCGATCGAAAACACGGTATCGAAGCTGAAGGCCAGCAGCAGCCGCCCGATGGCCATCGACACCGGATCCCAGGTTCGGTGGGTCAATTCATGGGCCGATACCGTGCCGATGGCACCGATCATCAGGCCGGTCAGGAAGATGCCGGCGACATGCTGTCCCAGTGTGGTGAGTTCACGGGCGGCCAACAGGTCATAGCCGCTCAGTCCGCCCAGCCATGCGCCGACGCCGAGCGGATCGCCAGTGCTTACGCTCCAGACGCCGGCAAATACGATCAGCAGCAACAGGGGCAGGGCAAGCCAGACCTGCGCGGTGAGAATCCACGGGTAGCGGTAATGCGGCGAGCGGGTGTCGTCGCCCAGCAGGGCGTCGCCGAAGATGAAAACACCCAGAACACCCAACAGACCGGCCGTGATATACGGCCCGCCGGCGAGCAGGGCGAAAGCGGACAGCAGGCCGATGGCGAGAAACGTGAAATACTTCAGGTAATCGAAAATGCCGGCGTTGTCGTTCTGCACCTTATCAGGGCTTCGCGCGGCGACGGCGGTGTCCTGCTGCGTGCTGAAGCGGTCGGCGTGGATATGCTGGCTGTAGATGCCGTGCCGCGTCAAGCTGTCCACCGCGCTGTCAATCATCGCCGGAGGGCCGCACAGATAGGCGTGGGCGCCGGGCACGATGATTTCGGGAATCAAATCAGCGACCAGCCCGCGTCGGCCGGTCCAGGCATCGCCGCCAGCGCAATCCGACAGGATTGGAATGAAGCGGAAATCGCCCTGCCAACGGCGCGCGATCGATTCGATTTCATCCAAGGCGTAGAGATCGTTTTCAGTGCGCGCCCCGAACAGCAAGGTGGCTGAACGCGTGACGCCCTTGGCCAGTGCGTCCTGCAGAAGCGCCAGAACCGGGGCCAAACCGCTACCGCCGGCCAACAGTACCATCGGCGCGTCGCCGGGACGCAGCCAGAAGTTTCCGGACGGTCCATCGACCTGCATCGGCTGGCCGACAAAATCCTGCTCATTGACGGCGGTGGAAAAAACGCCGCCGGGCACTTTGCGAACGAAGAAGCTGACCTGGCCGTCAGGCTGCGCGGGCGTGGCGAAGGAATAGCTGCGGCTGACACCGGGCAGGGCGTCGATGCTGATGTCGGCGAATTGACCGGCGGCATAATCCAGTGCCTCGTCCAGCTGGACATCCAGCCGGGTTATGTCGTGCGTGAGTTTGGTCTGGGCGGTCACACGCCCGGACACGCGGCGGCGCGCGGCATGCTCGGGCAGGCTGACTTCAATGCGCAGATCGGACTGCGGCACGCTTTGGCAGGCCAGGATGTAGCCTTGGTCGATCTCGTCTTTGGACAGGATATATCCGGATTCTGTCATCTCTTTCACCCGGCCTTCCGCCAACCGGCATTTGCAGGTTGCGCAGCCGCCGACCCGGCAGCTGTTCGGGAAATCGATGCCGTGGCGTAGCGCGCCCTGCAGCAGGGTTTCGCCGGCATCGATGGCGATTTCACGGCCGTTGATGTGCGCCTTCACGGCGCGGGGTTTAATGCTGAGGTTGAACATGCAGGCTCCGGATCGCAAAATCGGCAAGATAACCCATGGTAGGCGGTGCGCTCTTTTGAAAAAAGGTCGCTTGTTGACATTGACAGGTCATTTATTGACAATTGAGCGGTCAATCCATGGAAACCATCCAACGCCATGCATGCACGGAATTTCACCTTGCCGATCCACTACATCCGGCAGATTGCCGAGCAGATCGGCAGTATGGGCGTGGATGTTCCGCAGTGGCTGCGGCTGGGCGGGCTGAGCGAAGCGCAGCTCGATGATCCCATGCAGACGGTGTCCTTTCCGGTATTCCGGCAACTGGCGCTCGATGCGCTGGCAATGACCCGCGAACCCGCGCTCGGCCTGTTGATCGGCAACCGCCTGGTGATGAACACGCACGGCATGCTCGGCTTCGCGGCCATGAACAGCGTAACCATCCGGCAGATGCTTGAGCTGTTCGAACGCTTCATCCGCCTGCGTATCTCGGCCATCGCGACCAATTATGAAGTGCATGATGGCGAGGTGCGTCTGGTGTTCACCGAAACCTGGCCGCTGGCCGATATCCGTCCGCTGGTGCTTGAGGCCGTGGTGCTGACCGTCAAGAACATGCTGGATCATGTCACCTTGGGGTCCTGCCAGATCGGTTATGCCGCGTTTGCCTTCAAACGCCCCGAGTATGCCGCCTTGGCAAAAGGCCTGTTCAAGTGCGATGTCCGCTACGGACAGCATTGGACCGGCTTCACCCTGCCGGCGGAGTTGCTTGATGTGCGCCTGAAGATGGCGGACCCGGCGGCCTTCCAGGAGGCCGCCCAGATATGCCAGCGCGAGCTGGAAAAACTGGCGGCGAACGAATCGATGGCTGCCCGGGTGCGCCGGAACCTGCTGGAGAAGCAGAACGGCTTTCCGTCGCTCGCCGTCACCGCGCGGCTGTTCCACATGACCCCGCGTACCCTGCATCGGCGCCTGTTGGAGGAGGGGACGTCGTTCCAGGACATCCTTGAGCAGGTCCGCCACGGTCTTGCCATCGAACACCTCAATGCCGGTGGCATGAGCCTCCAGGAAATCGCCTATAGCCTCGGGTATACGGATATCGCCAATTTCCGCCGGGCCTTCAAGCGCTGGGAGTCGGTGCCGCCCTCGGCATACCGGCTGAAGCACGGCCTGGGCCGGTAAGGCCGCGGGCACGCGGCGTTCACCGGGGCCAGGCAACGCCCATGTTAGACTGCCCTTCAATCATTCCACGCCGAGATACGCCCATGAAACGCGCCCAATACCAACAACGCGGTCCCGATCCGCAGGCTTCCATTGAAGCCGTTGAATTCACGTTGCCCGAACTGACTGCCGGGCAAGCCTTGCTGGAAGTGCTGGCGGCACCGATCAATCCGTCCGACGTTCTGACCTTGACCGGCCTGTACGGCATGTTGCCGCCCTTGCCGGCGGTGGGCGGCAATGAGGGTGTCGGCAAAGTCGTGGCGCTCGGGCCGGATACCAAAGGTCCGCCGGTCGGGCAGACGGTGTTGCTGCCGGTGGGTTGCGGCAGTTGGTCAACGCACATTGTGGCCGAGGCAAAAGCCCTGATGCCCCTGCCGAACGATGCCGATCCGCTGCAATTGGCGATGATGACGGTCAATCCGCCGACGGCCTCGCTGATGTTGAGTGAATTCGTGAAGCTTGAACCCGGCGAGTGGGTTATTCAAAATGTCGCCAATTCGGGGGTGGGTTCTTATTTGATTCAACTGGCCAAAGCGCGTGGCTTTAAAACCGTCAACATCGTACGCCGTGAATCGGCGGTGGCTGACGTGTTGGAAACCGGCGGCGATGTGGTGCTGGTCGATGGCCCAAGTTTAGCCAAACGCGTGGCGGAAGCGACCGGCGGTGCAAAGATCCGGCTGGCCATTGATGCCGTTGGCGGCAGCTCAACCGACAATCTGGCGAATTG
>DATMWF010000042.1:0-4286 GCA_035562675.1 Arenimonas sp.
GCCGAGATGTCCTCGACGTCGGCGAACGCCGACAGCGCCTCCACATCCAGCTTGAACTTCCGGAAGTTGTTGGAGAAATAGCACACGCCGTCATCGGACAGCACCGACATGATCTTCTCCAGCAGGGCGACATGGTCTTTCTGCACATCGAAATCCTCGGCGCTGGCCGAGTTGGAGAACGTCGGCGGATCGCAGAACACCAGGTCGAACTTCTGCCGGCAGTTGCCCAGCCATTCGGTCACGTCGGCTTTCACCAGCTGGTGGCTGCCGCCCTGGATGTCGTTCAGTTCGAAGTTGGCTTCAGCCCAGTCCAGATACGTTGCCGACAGGTCGACCGAGGTTGACGCGACGGCGCCGCTGATGACCGCCTGCACGCTGGCGGTACCGGTGTAGCAGAACAGGTTGAGGAAGCGTTTTCCGGCGGCTTCCTTGGCCAGGCGCAGACGCATCGGGCGGTGGTCAAGGAACAGACCGGTATCGATGTAATCGAACAGGTTGACCCACAGCTTGGCCTGCCCCTCCTGGACCTGGATGAAATCGTGGGTTTCGTCCATGCGTCCGTATTTGCTGCCGCCCTTGCCGCGCTTGCGTTTCTTGACCGAAACCTGCGCACGCGGCAGCGCGAACACCTGCTCCACGGCGCTGAGCAGTTCGCGGAACCGGCGGCTGGTGTCCTCTTCCGGTATTTCAGGCGGCGCCTCATATTCCTGCACGTGCAGGAACAGGCGGCATTCGCCGTCGGCCTCGGGATAGACGTCGATGGCCGCCGCATATTCGGGCAGGTCGGCGTCATAGACGCGGTAACAGGACACGCCGTTCTGCTTGGCCCATTTATCGAATTTCCTGAGATTCTTCTGCAGCCGGTTGGCCACCATCAGCGCGCCTTCGGACAGCGCCTTGGGCTCGGTCGATTCCTTGCGCGGCACGTCGATCGGGTTGCAGACCAGCATGGTGCACTCCACCGAGCCGTTGAAGAACGCGTATTTCTTCTGCGCGCGCAATCCGGTGGCATAGGCCAGGTCGTCGTTGCCGCACAGCAAGACGGCGCGCCAGTTCGGAACAGCCCGCTTCAAGGCGAGGCCCGTTTCCTTATAAAGCGCGGGATCGGCCTGCAGACGTTGGTTGTAAGGCATGTTGCAGACCACCAGGCCGCTTTCCTGCCTGGGCGCAGCCAGGTTGGATACCGGCTGACGCTCGAATTGGATCAGTTCGGCGAATCCTGCCCGGTCGCAGTTGGCCACGGCCTTGTGCAGCACGTCGGCATGGCTGTCGTAGCCGATGAACACCGGCGCAAGTCCGGCCCGGCCCTGTTCGGCACGTTGCCTGGCTTCATTCACCAACGCCTGCCAGCCGGCCGCATCGAAACCCATCCAGCGGGTCGGCAGTGATTCCTTGTGCCGGTGAAGACCCGGCGCCTCGTCGGCGGCCATCAGCGCGGCCTCGATCAGCAAGGTGCCGCTGCCGCACATCGGATCAAGGATGGCGCCGCCCTGTTTATAGACCTCCGGCCACTTGCCGCGGTACAGCAGCGCGGCGGCCAGGTTTTCCTTGATCGGCGCCTCACCCTGTTCCTGGCGCCAGCCGCGCTTGTGCAGGGAACCGCCGCCGAGATCGATGGCGATGTCGGCTTTGTCCTTGCGCACATGCAGGTTGATGCGGACGTCGGCGTTTTCGACATCGATGTCCGGGCGGCCGCCGGTCTGTGCCCGCAGGCGGTCGACGATGGCGTCTTTGGCGCGCTGCGCCGCGTACCGTTCATGAGTCAGGGTCGGGCTGGAGATACGGGCATCGATGGCCAGCGTCGCACCGGGGCCGATATGTGCGGCCCAATCGATGTCATGCATGTTCTGGTAAAGGTCCTGCTCGTCGCGGCAGTCGAAATGCGCGATCGGCCAAAGCACACGCGAAGCCAGGCGGGAGAACATCACCAGACGCTGGGCATCGGCCAGGCTGCCGTCGGCATTGACGCCGGCCATGGTTGCGGTGGCCTGCGGGACGCCCATGGCCTTGGCTTCGTCGACCAACAGATATTCCAGGCCCTTGGCGCAGGATATGAAGAACTTCATGACAGACTCCCCAGAAACAGCGCGAACTGCTGCGCGCAGTAATCGACGTGCGAAGCCAGGCGGTGATCGTCGTTGACCATGCAGATCCGCGCATTATGCAGCTTGGCCCAACCCAATACGTCATCAGCCGGAATCAGTTCATCATGCCAGCCGTGCACGATCGACAGCGGCACCGCGGCGGTCTCCAAGCGCATGGCATAGCCCTGCAGGCTGATCGGCGGCGCCATCAGGAACAGGCCACGTACCGGAATGCGCAGAGACACTCGGGCGGAAATGAACGACCCCATGCTCGAACCGGCCAGCACCACAGGGCCGTCCACTGCCTTGACCAGATCATACAGGCGCTCAATGCGCGCCTCGACGTCGCCCAGGGGCGGCATCGATTCATCCAGATCGCGGTAATCGGGGCGTTCGCAGCGCCAGCCGAGCAAATCGCAGGCCTGCGCCAGGGCTGTCGCTTTGGTGGCATCGGGGCCGCTCGAAAGGCCGTGCGAAATGATGACATGACCGCTCATGCGTTGCTTCCTGATAGGGGTGATTCACTGATAGGCCATGCCTAAGCAATGGTATTATGTGGCTATTATGATGGATTTGACCCGCCAATTACCAATCACCGAGCAATTGCTGCCCTACGAACAGCTGCTGGAAGCGCGTCCTGCCGCGCAAATCGACCTGGTGGTGATCCATTGCACCGAACTGCCCGATCTGGCCATGGCGCGTGAATACGGCGAGCGCGCGCTTTACCCCTCCGGCACCGGCAACAGCGGCCACTATTACATCGACCGCGACGGCGGGATTTATCAATACGTTGGCGTTGGGCGCACCGCCAACCACACCCGTGGCTACAACCCGCGCTCGATCGGCATTGAAATCGTCAATGTCGGCCGTTTCCCGGACTGGCTGGACAGCAGGCATCAGGAGATGCCCGAAGCCTACACAGAGGCCCAGATTGAACAACTGATTGCCCTGCTAAACCGGCTGCAAGGCGAACTGCCGAACCTGCGGTTCATCGCCGGGCACGAAGACCTGGACATCCTGCAGGTGCCGGCCAGCGACAACCCTGATGTCCTGGTTTCCCGCAAGCGCGACCCTGGCCCGAAATTCCCCTGGCGGCGCGTGCTGGCCGAAACCGGATTCACCCCACTCACACCCTGAAGGTCCGCATGAGCGACAACGTTGTAACCGAACTGGAATCCCTGTTGACCCTTGAGCGCCTGGAAGAGAACCTGTTCCGTGGCCAAAGCCGCGATATCGGCACCAAATACGTATTCGGCGGGCAGGTTCTCGGCCAGTCACTCAGCGCCGCGCAGCAGACTGTCGACAACGACCGCTCGGTGCACTCGGTGCACGCCTATTTCCTGCGCGCCGGCGACATCACCGCGCCGATCGTTTTCGACGTTGACAGATCCCGTGACGGCCACAGTTTTTCGGTACGTCGGGTCACCGCCATCCAGCACGGCAAGCCGATACTGGTCTTCGCCTCATCGTTCCAGAAGAACGAACCGGGCGTCGAGCATCAATTCCACATCCCGGCGGTTCCGCAGCCGGAGGATATCGCACCGCAGGCACCGCCCAGTCCGGACGTGCTGGCCCATCTGTCGGCAAAGATGCAACGCTGGCTGTCACGCATGGGGCCGTTCGAGATGCGTCCGGTCTATCCGCGTGACGAACTGAACCCGACCAAGCGCCCGCCTTATCAGCAGGTCTGGTTCCGGCTTACCTCACCGATCGGCGACGACGTCAACATGCACCGTGCCATGCTGGCATATGCTTCGGACTTCTACCTGCTGGGCACCAGCACGTTTCCGCACGCCATCAGCTACTACCAGAACAACGTCCAGATGGCCTCGCTGGACCATGCGCTGTGGTTCCATCGGCCGTTCCGCATCGATGACTGGCTTTTGTACGATCTGGACAGCCCGACCGCACAGGGCGCGCGCGGACTGGCGCGTGGCGCCATCTATGACCGCCACGGTTCGTTGGTCGCGACCGTGGCGCAGGAAGGACTGATCCGGGTCCTGCCCGAACCCCACGAGGACATGCGATGAGAAAGATGTTCAGCGCGGCGCGGCTTGAAAACGTCGAGCAGGTGGAACGGCTGTTCAATGAAGCCGGCATCGCGACCAAGATCATCGGCGGCCGGAGTTTCAAGGGCCACTCACGCCGCGGCTTCACCTACAACGACCGTGACCTGCTCAATGCCGCGCCGCCCCCCGAGCT
>DATMWF010000043.1:0-3096 GCA_035562675.1 Arenimonas sp.
CTTCTCGATGGAATTGGCGATCAGCCTGCGCAGGTAGCCGCGGGCACCGGCGCCATGCACATCGATCACCGTCATGTGCGAGACGTCGAACATGCCGGCATCCTGCCGCACGGCATGATGCTCTTCGATCTGCGAGCCGTAGTGGATCGGCATGTCCCAGCCGCCGAAATCGACCATTTTCGCGCCCAGGTCGCGGTGGCTTTGGTTGTATACGGTTTTGAGGGTCATAAACGTCTCTGCGGCTTGCGGGAAGCGTCCATTATCGCACAAAGCCTTACGTCATTCGGCAGGCAGGACCCTCAGCACGGCCGAGTCCACCGACACCACACGCACCAGCGCGCCCTGCGGGAGATCCGGACCCTGCACCTGCCAGAACGCATCGCCGATCTTCACCCGGCCCTCGCCGTTGACGATGGCGCTTTCGAGATTCAGGACCTTGCCGAGCAGATGCTCCTGGGTCCTGTTCAGCAGGGGCTGATCGCTTTGCCCGCCTGATTTGCGGAAGAACTTCCAGAACAGGCCGACGGTCACGAAAGACAGCAGCGCGAACGCGCTGACCTGCGCCAGCAGCGATAGCGGCAATCCGACCACCAGCAGCAGGAACACGCCGAATGCGGCGATGCCGAGCCATAGCAGCAGGATGCCCGGCGCCAAGGTTTCCAGCCCGATCAGGACCAGCGCCAGACAGAGCCAGAAAATGCTGGCGTCGCTCATTTCTTGCCGTCCTGGGTTCTTTCCAGGCTGGCTTTGGCCAGCTCGGCGATACCGGCGATGGAGCCCATCACGCCGGTGACCTCGGTTGGCAGGATCATCAGCTTCTGGTTGGGCGAATCGGCGAACTTGCCCAGCGCTTCCACATATTTCTGCGCGATGAAGTAGTTGATGGCCTGCACGTCGCCCTTGGATATGGCCTCAGACACCATCTGGGTCGCCCTCGCTTCCGCTTCCGCCAGGCGCTCGCGCGCCTCGGCTTCACGGAACGCCGCTTCCTTGCGGCCCTCGGCGGACAGGATCGCGCCCTGCTTCTCGCCTTCGGCGCGCAGGATTTCGGCTTGGCGCAAACCTTCGGCTTCCAGGATGTTGGCGCGCTTCTCACGCTCGGCCTTCATCTGGCGCGCCATCGAATCGATCAGGTCGCGCGGCGGCTGGATGTCTTTCAGCTCGATGCGGTTGACCTTGATGCCCCAGGGATGGGTGGCGGTATCGACCACGTTCAACAGCTTGGCGTTGATCTCATCGCGCTTGGACAGCGATTCGTCGAGGTCCATCGAACCGATCGCGGTCCGGATGTTGGTCATCACCAGTGCGATGGTGGCCTGCTGCAGGTCGGAGACTTCATAGGCGGCCTTGGCGGCGTCGAGCACCGAAAAGAACACCACGCCGTCGACTTTCACCACGGCGTTGTCCTTGGTGATCACATCCTGCGACGGGATGTCCAGCACCTGCTCCATCATGTTCACCTTGCGGCCGACATCCTGCATGATCGGAACCAGGATGTGCAGACCGGGCTGCAGGGTACGGGTGTACTTGCCGAAGGTTTCCACCGTCCACTGGAAGCCCTGCGGCACCATGCGCACCATCTTGAAAACGACCACGACCGCAAAGAAAACCAACGCGATGATAATGATGTTGCCCATGAGGAACCCCAGCTTGGATAAGCTGTCATTATAAGACCATTAAACGCGCCTGCGACCCTTTTCGCGCTGACGGCATCTTATAGACAGTGAGCCATTCATCCCATTTCGCCATTGATGTTCCGGACAGCCTGATTCAGCGCGCGAAACGCGGTGACGGCAAGGCGTTCGAGCAGATCTACCGGTGGTTCGAGCGGCCGATCTATACGCTCGGGCTCCGGCTGTGCGGCCAACCCAGCGAAGCGCAGGAAGTCCTGCAGGACAGCATGATCAAGGTAATGACCAAAATCGGCGAGTTCAAAGGGCAGTCCCCGTTCTGGGGCTGGCTCAGGCAGATCGCCGTCAATGAAGCCCTGATGCGCCTGCGCAGGACATCGAAGACGTATGGCGATGAAGACGTGTACGAGATGGACCTGGCCGACGGCAATGCGCTTCTGCCGCCACAGGCCGCCGAGGCCGCCCAGCTGCTGGCCGCCATGCAGAAGCTGCCGGACATCACCCGTTCCGTGCTGTGGCTGTATCACATGGAAGGCTTCAACCACGAGGAAATCGCCGTGCAGATGGGCAAGTCGGTTTCCTTCTCAAAATCCCAGCTGTCGCGCGGCACTAAAAAGCTCCGCGATCTGCTCATCGAACCCCAGGCACAAGGCTGACCCATGACGCAATCCATACCTATCGCGAACGCACTGCAGGCACTGCCGCTGGAGGCGCCCGGGCAAAGCCTGTGGCCACAGCTGCAGGAACACCTACCGAAAAAGGCAGGCTGGCCGAAATGGCCGATGGCGCTTGCCGCCAGCGCCGTGCTGGCGGTTGCCGTGCTGCAATTCCAAGGCCCGGCCATTCCCGATGGCGCCATGGGCGGGCCCGTGGTTTCCACGGGAAATCTTCAGCAGTTGATGGACCGCTCGGCGCAGCTGGAAAATGATTTCTACGCCCTGCAGGACGATGCCCTGTCCAGCGCGACGGTGATCGCCGCCAATCTGTCGATCGAGGACCGGCTTGCCGAGATCGACAGCCGGCTGATGGCGGAAGCCGGCAACACGGACACCGTCGCTTTATGGCAGGAACGCATCGACCTGCTGTCCCAGGGCGTCAGCCTCAACCGCACCAATGCCGCGTACAACGCCGATGGCCGGCACTACGACCTGGCCTTGGCCAGCGTCAATTGAACCGGCCCATGTTCCGAAACCTTGTTCCACACAGGAGTGTCAAAATGTTCAAAAACAGAAATCTGTTTCCCTTGATCCTGGCCGCAGGATTCATTTCCACCACTGCCTTCGCACAGACCGCCCCGGCACCGACCGCCGAACAGAAAGCCGCGCGCGCCGAGATCGAAACCCTGACCAAACGCATCGAAGAACTGGCCAAGAAGCTCGATGGCAACACCAAAGTCCAGGTGACGGTGGTCGAAAAATCCGTGGACGGTGAAAGCCGGACCGTCGAACGCCGGATCATCAGCTCG
>DATMWF010000044.1:0-3916 GCA_035562675.1 Arenimonas sp.
CGCATCGCGCTGCGCGCCGACATGGACGCGCTGCCGGTCACCGAAAGTTCGGGGCTGCCGTTCGCATCGAAACAGACCGCCGAATTCCGCGGTCAGAAAACCGGGGTCATGCATGCCTGCGGCCATGATTCGCATACCGCCATCCTGATGGGCGTGGCCGAAGCGATGGCAAAACACAAAGCCGACATCGCGGGCGAGGTCCTGTTCATCTTCCAGCCGGCTGAAGAAGGCCCGCCGGACGGTGAAACCGGCGGCGCGGACCAGATGCTGGCCGAAGGCATCTTCAAATCCTTCAAACCGGAGGCGGTGTTCGGCCTGCACGTGTTTTCCACGCTTAACGCCGGCCAGCTGGGCTACCGTTCCGGTCCGCTGATGGCGGCCTCCGACCGCTTCAACATCGTGGTCAAAGGCCGTCAGACCCATGGTTCGCGGCCTTGGGGCGGCATTGATCCGATCGTGGCCGCGGCCGAGATCGTCACCAGCGCGCAATCGATCGTGTCGCGCCGGCAGAACCTGACCAAGCAGCCGATCGTGGTCAGCTTCGGCGCCATCAACGGCGGCATCCGCTACAACATCATTCCCGATTCGGTCGAGCTGGTCGGTACCATCCGTACCTTCGACGACGGCATGCGTGCGCAGGCCTTCAAGGACCTGGCCAATGTCGCCGAACATGTCGCCGCCGCGCATGGCGCCACGGTGGTGGCAAAGATTCCAGACACCGTCGGCAATCCGGTCACGTTCAATGATCCGGCGCTGACCGCGCGCGTGCTGCCGAGCCTGAAGAAGGTGGCCGGCGCCGAGGTGGTGGAGATGACACTGACCACCGGTGCCGAGGATTTCGCCTACTACGCCAAGGAAGTCCCGGGCTTTTTCTTCTTCGTCGGTTCAACGCCCAAAGGCGTCGATGCCAGCACCGCGCCAAGCAACCACTCGCCGCAGTTTTTCCTGGATGAGTCGGCGCTGCCGCTGGGCACCCGTGCGCTGCTGCAGATCAGCATGGATTACCTCAACGGTGCGCCAGGTGGCTGAACACGGCATCCTTGGACAACGGACGGCGTATTCCAGCCAATACGATCCCAAACTGCTGTTCCCGATCGCCCGCCAGCCGGCGCGCGACGCACTGGGCATCCCCCGGCCGCTGCCATTCATCGGTCAGGACATCTGGAACGCATACGAATTGAGCTGGCTGGACAAGGCCGGCCGGCCGCGCGTCGGCCTGGCTGAAATCGTCGTGCCGGCCACGTCGGAAAACATCATCGAATCGAAAAGCTTCAAGCTGTATCTGAACAGCTTCAACCAGACCCGCATCGGCGACAGCGAACGTCTGCGGCAGATGCTGGTCAGCGACATCGGCCAGGCCTGCGGCGGCAAGGTCACCGTCACCATCACGCCGGCCACGGCCAGCCACGGATTCCCGATTGAATACCTGAACGGGGAAGTGATCGATGACATGGAAGTGGACATCAATTACTACGGTCCGCCGGAGCCGCTGTATCTGGGCATCAGCGAAGACACCCAGGTCGGCGAGTCCCTGGTCAGCCATATCTTCCGTTCCAACTGCCCGGTCACCAACCAGCCGGATTGGGCCAGCGTGCAGATCCGCTATCTGGGCAAACGCATCGAGCGCGAGGGCCTGTTGCGCTATCTGGTCTCATACCGCACGCACAACGACTTCCATGAAAACTGCGTCGAGCACATCTTCATGGACATCATGCGGCAGTGCAAACCGCTGCAGCTCTCGGTGTATGCGCGCTTCACCCGGCGCGGCGGCCTGGATATCAATCCGTACCGCAGCACCGAAGGCATGTCATCGCCCGGCAATATCCGTCTGATCAGGCAGTAGGCCCGGCTTGCCTTGTGCAGCCAGGAATCGGTCGATTTCAATGCTGTTGTGCCAATGCAGGGCGGTCGCCCCGGCGGTCAACAGGCCTAAAACGGTGGAAAGCAAAACGAATGCGATGTTCATGACGCGCCCTCCTTTGAGGATTCGTCACCATTCGGCGCGCATTCGGTAGAGCAATCAATCCAAACGGAACGCCGGTTCATAAAACCCCTAAGGTAAACGCGCTTTTCCCCGCCCGGCCCGCTCCAAGCGCATTATCATTAACCATCCCCCTCCCGGCACCTGATCATGATCAAAACCCTGCCCGCCCTCCTGTTCCTGCTCGCCGGCGCCGCCGCGGCGCAGGATGCCGTTCACTACAACCTGCGCATCAGCAACGCCGCGCAGCATACGGCGGAGGTGAGCGCCCGCTTCCCGGCCAGCGCCAAAGCCGATCCGATCGTGCAGCTGCCGAATTGGCGCACCGGCCGCTATGAAATCCTGCCGCTGGCCAACGGCCTGCGCTTTGTGAAGGCCCGCACCCGGGAGGGAAAGCCGGTGCCGCTGCGCAAGACCGACAAAGCCACCTGGCAGCTGGATTTGCCGGCCGGCGTGCCGTATGAGGTTTCCTATGAGCTGTATGCCAACGAGCTTGGGCTGCGCACCCGGCACATCGATGATTCGCATGCTTACCTGAACGCCAGCGCGGTATTCGTCTACAGCCCGGAATTCCGTGCCAACCCGATCGACGTCAAACTCGCCGTACCCAGCGCCTGGCAGTCGCGCTCCGGCATGGACAAGGGCGGCTGCGGGCACTGCTTCACCGCCGCCAATTACGATGTGCTGACCGATGCGCCGATCGAGACCGGCATCCATACCTTCGTGCAGACCCGCGTGGCCGGCAAGCCGATCGAACTGGCGATCTGGGGCGAAGGCAATTACGACGCGGACGCCATGCTGAAGGATTTCGCGGCCATGGTGAAAACCACCAACAGCCTGTTCGGCAGCGCGCCTTACCAACGCTACCTGTTCATCGTGCATGCCACCGACGCCGTGCGCGGCGCCACCGAACACATGAACTCGACCGTGATCCAGGTTTCCCGCTGGAGTTTCGCGCCGCGCACCGAATACCTGAAGTTCGCGCGTACCGCCGCGCACGAGTTCTTCCATACCTGGAACGTCAAAGCCTACCGCCCGAAAGAAATGGTGCCATACGACTACCAGAAGGAAAACCACACCAATCTGCTGTGGATCTCGGAAGGCCATACCAGCTATTTCGAGAACCTGATCGCCCTGGACGCCGGCGTGCAGGATGAAAAGGAATACCTGGGCGATGTGTCCGCGACCTTGGACGGCTACCTGCGCACGCCGGGCCGGTTCGAGCAGAGCGCCAACGAATCCAGCTTCGACGAATGGATCCAGCCCGGGGGCGACCGTCACCAGAACGCGTCGGTCAGCATCTACCCGAAAGGCGAGATGCTGGGATTGGCCATGGACTTGACGTTGCGCAAGGAAAGCGGCGGCTCGGCCGGCCTTCGGGACGTGCATAAGCTGCTGTGGCAGAACCACCGGGTCGATCAGGGCGGCTATTCCGAGGCGGACGTGCTGGCCGCGCTGCAGCAGGTGTCCGGCCGCAGCTGGCAGGATTTCTGGGCCCGTCACGTGATCGGCACCGACGAGCTGCCGGTGCTGGCCCTGTTGAAGGACGCCGGCATCGACTGGGTGGCGGACAAGAAGCCCGAGGACGGCAAGCCGTATTACTGGACCGGCCTGTCGGTGGCTGCCGGTTCCGACGCCGAATTCGCGGTGGTCAAGGCGGTCGAAAAAGGCAGTCCGGCCTGGACGGCGGGCATAACCGCCGGCGATGTGCTGGCATCCATCAATGGCTTCCGGGTCAGCGCGAAGAGCGCCGACGCACGGCTACAGTCGTTCGGCGGTAAGGAAATGGCCATCACGGTCTTCCGCCGCGAGCAGGCGCAGAGCCTGAAACTCAGCGCCGTGCAGAAACCGGGTGCGGCCATGAAGCTGGAAGCGGACAGCAAGGCGACGCCGGCGCAGCTGGCCTTGCGTAAGGCGTGGCTGGCAAATTGAGGG
>DATMWF010000045.1:0-1693 GCA_035562675.1 Arenimonas sp.
GCAGTGCATTATCCCGGCCTGGCTTCGCATCCCGGCCATGCCGTGGCGAAAAAACAGATGCGCGACTTCGGCGGCATGCTGTCGGTGCAGTTCAGCGGCGGCCGCGAGGCCGCGCTGCGCTTCGCGTCACGCGTGCGTCTGTTCACCAACGCCACCTCGCTGGGCGGCGTGGAATCGCTGCTCGAGCACCGCGCCTCGACCGAAGGCGCCAACCCGGTCTCGCCGCAGAACCTGCTGCGGATCTCCGTCGGCCTGGAACATCCCGACGATCTGATCGAAGATATCCGGCAAGCCCTGGAATAGTCCGGAACGCGCCGTGATCCAGCAGTTCTTCCATCCCGACATCGGCGCACATCCGTCCGGCGGCTGGCGCGCGCGTTGGCACCGGATCATCTTCCACCACGACACCCCGGCCGGCCTGCATTTCGACATCGCGCTGATCTGGATCATCCTGGCCAGCGTCGCGGTCACCATCGCCGACAGCGTCACGGTGCTGCACCGCGGCTTCGCCGACGGCTTTTACCTGCTGGAATGGGCGTTCACCGGGATTTTCCTGGTCGAATACGCGGTCCGGCTGATGGTGGTAGACAAACCGATGCGCTATGCCCGCAGCGCGCTCGGCATCATCGACTTCCTGTCGATCCTGCCTGCCTTCGTGTCCCTGCTGTTCCCGGGCTCGCAATACCTGCTGGTGATCCGCCTGCTGCGCGTGCTGCGCGTGTTCCGTCTGCTGAAGCTGTCGGCGTTCCTCAACGAGGCCAACATCCTGTCGCAGGCCCTGACCCGCAGCGGCCGGAAAATCGGCGTGTTCTTCTTCACCATCCTGATCGTGGTGACCATCTTCGGCACCATGATGTACGTCGTCGAAGGGCCGCAGCACGGGTTCACCTCGATCCCGACCGGCATGTACTGGGCCATCGTGACCGTGTCGACCGTCGGCTACGGCGACGTCACGCCGGCCACGCCGCTGGGGCAGCTGATTTCATCGGCGCTGATGCTGATCGGCTACAGCGTGATCGCGGTGCCGACCGGCATTTACGCGGCCGAAATCGCCCAATCCATGAAACAGACCATCGACGCCCGCGAATGCGCCAAATGCGGACTGATCGGCCATCTCAGCGACGCCCGCTACTGCCGGCGCTGCGCCGAAAAACTGGACTGATCACCAGACCCCGGTGTTCGGCATAGAAGCCCACGGCTCCTGCGGCGGCAGGGCGCCGCCTTTCTGCAGCAGCTCGATCGAGATCAGGTCGGGCGAACGCACGAACGCCATCCGGCCGTCGCGCGGCGGCCGGTTGATGGTCACCCCGGCATCCTGCAGGCGCTGGCAGGCGGCGTAGATGTCGTCCACGGCAAAGGCCAGATGCCCGAAATTGCGCGCCGTGCCATAATCCTCGGTGTCGTAATTGAAGGTCAGTTCGACTTCAACCTCAGGGTTTTCCGGCGCGCCCAGATACACCAGCGTGAACCTGCCGTCCGGATAATCACGGCGTTTGTTTTCGATCAAACCCAAAGCGTCACAAAAAAATTTCAGAGAAGCATCTAGATCTTCAACGCGGACCATGCTGTGCAAAAATTTCATACGTGCTCCATGGTGTTAAAGGAAAAAATCCGGCAAAAGCGGCGTTCCCGGCACAACCGCGTACTGTTCAAAGTCGGCCACGCCGTTATCGCGCAAATAATCTTCGTCAAT
>DATMWF010000046.1:0-5718 GCA_035562675.1 Arenimonas sp.
GCCGGCGTGGTACGCATGCAGATAGTTCATCGCTTACTTCTCGATAATGGCAAGGTTGATATTAGCCGTTTTGAGATAGCCGCGCTCGGATTCCAGGTCGGATTTGGTCAATGGGTGCTTGGCCAGCCATTTTTTCGAGAATATCAGGCTGAGTTTGGTTTTGTCCACGGTGATTTTCATCTTCGGGATTTTTTCGGCCGAGTGGCTGCGGTACAGCAGCACCGCGAGCCGCAGCAGCAGGGCGCAGCGCAGGGCGCTGACCGCACGCGCTTCAGGCAGCGAAATCAGGCTCTTGAAATGGATGCCGCGGCGTTGGTTGCGGATGAGGATGGCGGTGAAACTCTGTTCGGTCTTCGAGAATCCGGCGATGTCCGAATGCTCGACCAGGTAGTAGCCGTGGTGATGATGCTGGCTGTGTGAAATGCACAGGCCGATTTCGTGCAGTTTGCAGGCCCAGGAAAGGGCATCGCGGTCGAAGCCGGTCAGCTGCCAGTATTTCTTCACCTGATCGAACAGACCCAGCGCATAACGCTCCACGCGCTCAGCCTGGATCAGGTCGATGGAATAGCGGCCCTGCAATGCCTCGACCGACTCGATACGGGAATCCAGAGCCTGGGTCCGGCCCAGGATGTCGAACAGCGCGCCTTCGCGCAGGGCGTAATCACTGGTATGCAGTTTCTCGATCTTCAGCACCTCGAAGGCCGCTTCCAGGGTGAGCAGGCCGCCGGCGATGGAATGTTTGCGAGATAACGATATCTGTGGCCAGCGGATGGCGGTGAAACGGCCGAATCCGATCAGCTCCTTGCGCAGTTGCTGCAGCACTTTCAGGGTCAGGGTGCCGTCCGAAAGGCCCTTGGCCTTGGCCACCTGGGACAGGGCGATGATGGTTCCGGAAGAGCCATAGGCTTCCATCCAGCCCTGCGATTTGAAATTCTGCAGGAAAGGCTGCATGTCTACGCTGATCTGGGTCTTGGCCTTCAGCCAACGCTTCAAGGTCAGCTGTTTGTCGGGGAAGAAGCGCTTGATGTTGGCGATGCAGCCGATCTGCAGGCTTTCGCGCTCAATGATGTCGAAACCCCTTCCGATCACGAATTCCGTGGAGCCTCCGCCGATGTCGATGACCAGGCGGTTGCTCTTCTTCGGCGGCTTGTCATGCGCGACGCCGAGATAGATCAGGCGCGCCTCCTCACGGCCGGCAACCACTTCGATGCGGTGGCCGAGCGCGCTTTCCGCCTTCGACAGGAAGGCTTCCGGGTTCTTCATGTTGCGCACGGTGTTGGTGGCGATCACCCGGACATTGCCCGGCGCGACATTCGCCAGGCGCTGTCCGAACACCGCCAGACAGTCCAAGGCGCGTTTTTTCGCATCCGCGTGCAGGTTTTTTTCGCTGTCCAGTCCGTCGGCCATCCGCACATGTTCCTTGATGCGGTCAATGATGCGCAGCTGGCCGAGCACGTAGCGTGCCACCACCATGTGGAAACTGTTGGAGCCAAGATCGACGGCGGCGAGCAGGTCGCCATCCTTCAATGCGGGATTGCGCGCCTCGGCGGTCAACGTTTTCGGCATAGTCTGTTCAGCAGATGTGCCTGGGCGGAGAAGGTCGGTTCGCCTTCGGCCGGCAGGATTTTCGTGTACTGGCCGTCCGGGCCCAGACGCCAGCTCTGGCTGTTGTCGCGCAGGTAGTACTCAAGCTCTTCCTTGAAGACGCGTTCCGCCAGTTCCGGATCGAGGATCGGGAAGCAGGTTTCCACACGGCGCAGCAGGTTCCGCTCCAGCCAGTCGGCGCTGGAACAGAATATCTCGGATTTGCCGTTGTTGCCGAACCAATACACGCGGCTGTGTTCCAGGAAGCGGCCGACCAGGGCGCGTACGGTGATGTTTTCGGACAGGCCTGCGACACCGGGCCTCAGGCAGCAGGCGCCGCGCACGATCAGGTCGATCTTCACGCCGGCCTGCGAGGCCGCATACAGCGATTTGATGACTTCCGGTTCGTTGATCGCGTTCATCTTCGCGATGATGTGGGCCGGTTTGCCTTCGCGCGCGAGCTTGGCTTCGCGGTTGATCTTCTTCAGCAGGCCGGCGTGCAGGGTGAACGGCGAAATCAGCAGGTGCTCGAGCTTGATGGCCTTGCTCAGCCCCGACAGCTGCTGGAAGATCGAATGGACGTCATGGGTGATGCCGGTGTGCGAGGTCATCAGGCCGATGTCGGTGTATACCTTCGCGGTGCCGGCATGGTAGTTGCCGGTGCCCAGATGCGCGTAGCGGCGCAGGGTCTTGCCTTCGCGGCGGACGATCAGCATCATCTTGGCGTGCGTCTTGAACCCGACTACGCCGTAGATGACCTGGACGCCGGCCTCCTGAAGGCGGTTGGCCATGGACAGGTTGGCTTCCTCGTCGAAGCGCGCCCGCAGCTCGACGACCACGGAGACGTCCTTGCCGTTATGCGCGGCGGTGATCAGATGTTCGATGATCTTCGAGTCCCTGCCGGTCCGGTACAGGGTCTGCTTGATGGCCAGGACATGCGGATCATTGGCGGCGTGCTGCAGCAGGTCATGCACCGCGTTGAAGCTTTGGTAAGGATGGTGCAGCACGATGTCGCGTTCGCGTATGCTGCTGAACGGGTCATCCTCGTCGAGGTCGACCTTGCCCTGCTTGAAATTGGGGAACTTGAGGTCCGGATGCTTGGCCAGGTCGTAGACCTGCACGACGCGGTTGAGGTTGACCGGCCCGTTGATCCGGAACAGGGCGTTCTCGGTGAGGTTGAAGTTTTCCAGCAGGATCTGCACGATCCTGTTCGGGCAGTCCTTGGCGATCTCCAGCCGGACCGCGGGGTTGTAACCGCGTGAGTGCAGTTCCTCTTTCAGCGCACTGGCGAGGTTTTCCACTTCCTCTTCGTCGACGAACAGTTCCGAATTGCGCGTCACCCGGAACTGCCAGGCGCCCTTGACCTTCATGCCCGGAAACAGGTCGCCGACAAACTCGGTCAGGATGGCCGACAGGAACACGTAATCGTCGGAGTCGCCGGAATATTTTTCGGGGATCTGGATGATGCGCGGCAGCGAGCGCGGTGCGCGCACGATGGCGATGCCGCCTTTGCGGCCGAATGCATCCTTGCCCTCCAGGATGACGGCGACATTGAGGCTTTTATTCAGGATCTGCGGGAACGGATGCGCGGGGTCAAGGGCCAGCGGCGACAGGACAGGCATGATTTCCTTGATGAAATAATCATGCAGCCAGCGCTTTTTGGCCGGGGTCCAGGTCTCCCGGCCCAGGATCTGGATGCCGGCGGCCGAAAGTTCGGGGCGCAGCACCTCGTTCCACAGCGCGTACTGTTCCTGCACCAGCTGGTTGGACATTTCGTAGATACGTTCCAGGGCAAGCTGCGGATCCATGTTGTCGGGTACCAGAGGCGCCTTGTACTGCATGGCGGTCTTGACCGTGGCAGCCCTGATCTCGAAGAACTCGTCCAGGTTGGTGCAGGAGATGCACAGGTATTTCAGCCGCTCCAGGAGCGGTATGCCCTCATCGCGCGCCTGCGCCAGGACGCGGAAATTGAATGCCAGCTGGGAGAGCTCGCGGTTCAGGAAAAGTTCGGTGTCTGAAAATTCTACGGGTGTATTCATGGATGCTTTTTTCTGTTTAGTGCAAGCATAGCAGAACCGCGTATGCCGGGGTTCACGCCACGCGCTTTTTGGGGAAACGGCAAGTGAACGTGCTGCCTTTGCCCGGCTCACTCTGGATGATCAGCTCGGCCTGGTGCAGGTTCAGCACATGCTTGCAGATCGACAGGCCGAGGCCGGTGCCGCCGAGCTCGCGGGATCGGCTGGTGGAGATGCGGTAAAACCGTTCGGTCAGCCGGCTGATGTGGTCGGACGGAATGCCGAAGCCGGTGTCCTTGACGCTGAAATCGACCCCGCCGGTGCCGTTATGCAGCATACCGATGATGATCGAGCCGCCGGTCGGCGTGTAGCGGACGGCATTGGAGACCAGGTTCGAGAATGCGCTGTGCACGTCCTTGGGGGAGCCGAGCAGCGCGCCGTTGAATTCGTTGAGCACGGTGATGTGGTGCCGGTTCTGGCTGAGGGCCTGCGCCTCCTGTTCCAGGGTGCTGAGCAGGCTGGACGATTGGATGGTCTCCTCCGGCAGTTCTTTGCCGGATTCGAGCCGGGACAGGTTCAGCAGGTCTTCGACCAGGTGGTTCATGCGGTGCGACTGCTTCTGCATTTCCATGATGATGGTCTGCAGCTCGGGATTGTCCTGCTGCTCTATCAGTTCCAGATAGCCGTGGATCACAGTCAGCGGCGTGCGCAGCTCATGGGAAACGTTGGCGACGAAATCGCTGCGGACCTGCTCCAGCTTGCGCATCTTGGTGGAGTCGCGCAGCACCACCAGGCTGAATTCCGCCGTGTACGGCAGCAGGTACAGGTCGAGGTTGGTCGCCGCTTCATTGGGCGATTCGATGTTCAGCAGCGGCTGGTCGATGTTGCTGGCCGTGAACCATTCCTTCACCTGCGGCTGCCTGAACAGTTCGAACAGCCGGACAGCGTCGTCGGCCGGGGAGATGCCGAGCATCTTCTTGGCGACTTTATTGGACCAGATCACGAACAGCGTCCTGCGGTTGACCACCAGGGCGCCCTCCGGCATGGCGCCGGCGGCCAGCCGGTAACCGCGCAGCATCTGTACCAGGCGGCTGATGCGCTGCCGGTTTTCCCTGTTCCGGCGGATGATCAGGGTTTCCAGCGCGGCCCATACGCCCTGGGCGATCGGCTCCTGTTTGAGGGTCCTGGATTCCAGGTCGTCCAGCAGCCGGGCCAGCTTGCGGTAGACCCGCAGCAGCTGGAAGGTTGCCAGCATCGCCCACGCCCACAGGACGCCCTGCCAGCCGAACTGCAGGTAGCAGACGGAAAGCACGGCAAGGTAAAGCAGGGACCAGAGTATCCAGGATTGATGCCAGGCAAGCGCGGTAAGTGTAGCTTTGCCCATGCGCGTCAGGTTTTCTTCTGCAGTTCCGTGAAGCGGTAGCCGGAACCCCGGACGGTTTCGATCATGTCGTCCAGATGGAACGGCTCAAGCACTTTCCGCAGCCGCCGGATGTGCACGTCGATGGTCCGGTCTTCGATTTCGGATGAGCCGCCCCAGACGAAATCCAACAGCTGGTTACGGGAGTAGGTGCGGTTCAGATGGCTCATGAAGAAATGCAGCAGCCGGTATTCGGTCGGTCCGATATGCACGCTTTCCTTGTCGACCAGCAGCCTGTGCTGCTGGCCGTCAAGGCGCAGCGCGCCGACCTGGACTGAGCCGTCTTCCTCGGTTTCCCGGCTGCGCCGGAGCACGGCCTTGATGCGCGCCAGCAATTCCCGCGCGGAGAACGGCTTGACCACGTAATCGTCCGCGCCGTGATCGAAGCCGGCGATGCGGTCGGCTTCATCGCCTTTGGCGGTCAGCATGATGATCGGGACGTCCTTGGTATTGGATTCCTTGCGGAAACGCTTGACCAGCTCGATGCCGCTGATGCCGGGTAGCATCCAGTCAAGCAGGATGAGGTCGGGGATTTTGTCGGCAATGGCTTCGAATGCCTCTTTCGCGTCTGAGGCGCAGATGGGTTGGTAGGATTGGGTGCGCAAAGCGAAAGCGACCATGTCTCGGATGGCCGGCTCGTCTTCCACAATCAGGATATGTGCTTGCACGTCAAGACCTTACTCGGGGATGTTAAGGCAT
>DATMWF010000047.1:0-7198 GCA_035562675.1 Arenimonas sp.
ACTTTACTGGAGTCTGCCACAGCCAATATCAAGGCTTTGTGTTGTTGGCGCTACTGCTATTGGTCATGTCCGGCCCGGTTTCGGCGAAACAGACGCTGCTGGTGATGGGCGACTCGCTGTCGGCGGCCTACAACCTGCCGGCCGAACAGGGCTGGGTGGCCTTGACCGCCAAGCGCATGAAAAGCACGCATCCGCAGTGGGCCGTGGTCAACGCCAGCGTGTCGGGCGAAACCACTTCCGGTGGCCTGTCGCGTCTGCCGGCGGCCTTGAAACAGCACAGACCGAAACTGGTGATCATCGAGCTGGGCGCCAACGACGCGCTGCGTGGCCTGCCGCTGGAGCTGTCGCGCCGCAACCTGCAGAGCATGATCCGCATGGCCAAGTCGGCCGGCGCCAAGGTGCTTCTGATCGGCATGCAGATGCCGCCGAATTACGGCAAGGCCTACACCGACGGCTTCGCCGGCAACTACAAGGCCCTGGCCAAACAGGAGAAAACCGCGCTGCTGCCGTTCCTGCTGCAGCCGATCGCGCTCGACCGCTCGTATTTCCTGCCCGATCAGGTGCACCCGAATGCGAAAGGGCAGGTTAAGCTGCGCGACCACGTGTGGCCGGTATTGAAGGGGATGCTCTGAAACCAAAGAAGATCAAATCGAAGGAAGTTCAGAACATCGACGTTGAACATTTACCTTCGTCTTGCTTAACCCTTGGCGGTTCTGCAAGCTCAGGTATCATCCATTCCGAACAATGTACGGATCAATCCGGCCTGTTCCGGTCTTTTTAAGTCTGCGATTGAAGTCATCATCTGCGACATGGTTGTGCATTTCTGCATGGGCGGCGTGCTCTTATCGTTGAATACAGCCAGACCCGCAGCTGATTCCTTGCCGTATTTGTCCATCATTATGGTCACCATCTCGAGTATGGCGGCGTCACTTTCATTTTTCGGCAAGGTTCGTTCCTTGCCGGACCTGCCCGTGCGCATCACCTGGCCAAAGACAACTGTCATTTCATCGTACAACGCCTTGCCTAGAATGCTCTCCAATCGTTGGTTTTCGTCATCGGACACGGCTTTTTTGTCTGCGGCCTCCAGGAATGTCCTGCAGATAGATTCATTAGTGGTTCCCGCGTTGACAATTTTGGTCAGTACCGACATGTAGGCGATCGAGCTGTCATCATCGCTCCTGCGAAGGTAAGGCCCGATTTTATCAAGCAGCATTTCGCTGCCGAGGCTCAGCACGAAGTTGGGTGTGCCAGCTGTCAGCGGCTTAACTGCCGCAGCTACCCTGAGTCGGTTAAGCCAGTTTTTCCGAAAGTTCTGGTCTTCAGCGGTGGCGATTTGAAAGGCCTCGTATTTGGCTGTGAGCAGATCGATCTGCTTCTCATATGCTGCTATTTCAAGCATGCTGTCTTGGGCATCGCTGTCGGCATGCACGGGTGCGGGTTGGAAGGCAAAAGCAAGGGCAAAGGCCGCGGCCAGACAGGTGGATTTATTCACGGGGGTTCATTCCTTTGAGGTATGCGTCTATTTAAGCAGTAAATGTCGGAGAAGGCTACACGCAAGCTTAAGCTGCGCACCCTTTCAATCATCGGCTCTTATGCGCCAGCGCATGCGCATTTAATTCACATCGCCAAAACTACTTCGCCTCATCCACCATCTTGATGGTGGCCAGCTCGACCTCTTCCGCGGTTTTCAGCAGCTCGGCGTTCTGCGACAGGCCGGCTAGCATTTCCTGGGGCTTGATCAGGCCAATCAGGGTGTTGCCGTGCTCGGTATACACCGAAATGCGGCACGGCAGCGCCATGTTCAGGCGCATGTCGGCGGCCATCACTTTCGCGGCCTGCTTCGGGTTGCATACTTCGAACACCCGGCATTGCTCGGCGAATTCCAGGCCCTTGCTGCGCAGGGTCGCGCCCAGGTCGTGGATGTGCAGCACCCCGAATCCGTTGCGGACCACGGCAGCTTCCAGGTCGCTGGCGGCCTGCTCGAAGGGTTTATTGGATTTGACGATGTAATACATGGCGGTACCTCACGGTTTGCTCTTATGCGCCAGTGTATGCGCATTGGCTTCCCAATGGCTGCCGTCAAACGGCACGAGGCGTAAATTTCTTGGCGGTACATCCAAGCAGCGCACGTTCACATCCACGCCATCGGGGTTTGAGCGCGGGATATAGAACGGCTTGATGCCGCAGGTTCTGCAGAAATAATGCCGGGCAACGCCGGTGTTGAAGGTGTACAGGCTGAGGTTTTCTTCGCCGGAAAGTAGGTTGAATTTCGATTTCGGCACGATCAGGTGCAGGAAGCCGCTCATCCGGCAGATCGAGCAGTTGCAGTCTTCCGCTTCCACGTCCTGCGGCGCCTCGACTTCGAAACGGACCGCGCCGCAATGGCAGCTGCCTGAATAGATCATTGACACGATTCCTTTGTTACATCAATGATTCGCAGGCGAGCATGGTTACATGCGCCAGCATATGCGCAAGAATTGCGCATTCGAGGCCATATTTCCAGTACAGAGTTCCGGCAATCAAGCCGAATGCTGCATTTCCGATCAGGATATACGCAATCAACGGCATATTGATGACCGGTGAAACGGCAAGCATGGCAGGCAGATGTCCTGCGCCGAACAGCAGTGCGCTTATTGCAATCGCGATGATGTAATGGATTTTGTTGACGTCCCCCGCGTTTTTCTGGAAAAGCCGATACGAAGCCCAAACCAAGAACGACATCAGGCCCCAGCGAATCAACAGTTCTTCGGAAATGCCGCCGTAGAATAGGCGTGCATACCAGGGGATTTTCAGGTTGTTGGTGGCCTGCAGGAATTCGGAGGGCAAGCTGGCCGCGAATTGGTTGGTTATCAGCAAGATGGCAAATCCGCCCAGAATGCCACCCAACAGTGCCGGTATAATCTGCGGAGCCAGTTTTTCAACCATGGGCTGCTTGGCAATAAATGCCTGTATGACCGGTGCGCCCAGTTGCACGCGTTGCGCGGAGAACACCCCCGTCAGCACAGCGATTAATATCAATATGCCGCTTTGCAACGCGGCAATGAACTGCAGCAATGCTATCGGTAGGGATGGCATTTGCTGTTGCGATGCGAGCAGTTGTGGTATCACTGGAAGCACGCAAAGCACACCGATCATTCCGAGCAGCCATAAAACAACAATAAGTTTCTTATTCGAAAAGACCGGAATGTACATGCCTGCCCAGCCTCTGCCGATGCGCTATTTGCAGTATAGTATCAACGAATTGGCTGTTTGAACGCAAAGGGGTAAATGACTAGCTATTGGCCCCCGAAATAGCCGCGCACCAGCTGCGCGCGCAGCTCCGGCGGTTGCGTGGCGAGCGTTTCATACAGCTGATGCAGGGCGGTGCAGCGCGTATCCGGGCTGGCGTTTTCGTTGCCCATCAGCTCATAGCGCTTCAGGCTTTCCGGGCCGTAGGTGTCCACCATGCGGCTGACCAGCTGGCGGATGAACAGGCTGTTCTGCTCGGCCGGCAGGGTGCGTGGCCATTTGCCCTGGGCATTGACGACCAGCTCGGTCAGCGCCTGTTGAAGGTCCGGGCGGTACTTGCGGTAGTTCTTTTCCATCAGCCACGGCAGGGCGCCGGTTTGGTCGACGCGCGCGCTGGGCGTGCCCAGCAGAAGCCGGCACAGGCGCGGGTCCTGCTGGGCGTCGGCCAACAGGCGGCGCTGCTGCTGGAAATAGCGGTCGACGCTGACGTCGTCGGCGGCCGTCAGGTAGTCATTGCCGGAATGCATGGCCAGCCCCAGCGCAATTGAATCGTTGAGCTCGCGCGCGCGCCGCCCGCCGCTGACGATCAGCTGCTGCCGGAGCTGTTCGCGCCAGGCCGGAACGAAATCCGCCTGCCGCTGCGCCATGATGGCGTAAGCGGGAATCTCCTGCAGGGTCCGCTCAACGGCACGGTTGGCCTGCCGCTGGTAGTCTTCCGGGGATTTAGCGGCCAGCAATCCTGCAAATACAACAGAGGCCATCAACAATAATGCGCGCATGGATGTGCCCATCAGCGCCGCCTGCGCTGGATCTGGTCCGGCGAAATCGCCGCCACTTCGCCGTCATCGGCGGCGAATGGCGCATGCGGGCGCTTGAAGGCCATCGCGCTGATCACTTCCCAGCTGCTGCTGATGTTCGCCTCCTGCTTCGGGTATGCCGCCTGCAGGGCTTGCCAGCGGCGCTTGCCCATCAGGCCGCGTTTGCGTGCGCTGCGCGCATCGGTGGCGCCGATGGCATGCAGTTCCTTCATCAGCGCGCGCAGGTCGGGGTAGTTCATCGTGTAGGTTTCCCGGTCGAGCACGTTGTTGTGGAAACCGCTGCCCTGCAGGCCGTCGCCGACCTGCTGGATGGCGGCGAACGGCGACAGCGCCGGCGTCTCGCCGATGGCCAGATAGGCGTCGCGCAGTTCGATCAGGGTGTCCGGTCCGAACGTGCTGAACGCCAGCATGCCCCCGGGGCGCAGTACGCGGCGGATTTCCCGCAGCGCCTCCGGCAACGGGTGCGCCCATTGCAGGCACAGGCTGGAAAAAACGAAGTCGAAGCGGTCGTCCTGGAACGGCAGCTGCATGGCATTGCCGCACACGCGCTGCACCGGCCGCCAGAAGCGCGTATGTTTCGGCACCTGGCGCAGCATCGGCAGGGCCAGGTCCATGGCAACCACCTGCGCTTTCGGCCAGCGCTTTTTCAGCAGGCCGGCGGCGCGGCCCGGTCCGCAGCCCAGGTCGAGGATGTGGGCCGGTTCCGAGGGCAGGTAATCGGCCAACTCCAGCAGGCGCGCCTCCACTTCCTTCTGCAGGGCGGCCGCGGCTTCATAGCTTTCGGCGGCGCGGCCGAAATGCTGTTTGACATGCGCCAGTTGGAAAAGGCTGTCGGTGTTCATGGGCTTCCGGTGAATTCCAAAATGCGCTGCGTCACGTCGTCGGGGTGGGTCAGGAACGGCGCATGGCCGCCGCGCTCGAAAAGTGCCCAGCTGCCGCCGCAGGAATCGCAGGCCTGCCGCATGGCCTCCGGGCTGACCAGTTTATCGCGTCTGCCGGCCAGCCATAAACTTGGCACGGCAAGGCCGGCCAGCTCGCCGCGCAGGTCGCTGTGTTCCAGCAGGCGCAGGCCGTCGCACAGCACCCGCGCATCCGGTTCGCCGTAACTGAAGGCGGTGCGCTGCAGCAGGCGCAGGTCATCGCGCAGGTGCTCCGAGCCCTGCGCCTCGAGCATGAAGAAGCGCTGCAGGGTCTGCGCGTAATCGGTTTCCAGTTCGGCGGCGAAAGCCGCGAAGACCTGCGCCGGCATGCCGTACGGCCAGTCCGGACGGTGCACGAAGCACGGGCTGGCGTTCTGCATGATCAGGCCCAGGCAGCGTTGCGGGAAGCGCGCCGCGCCATGCAGGGCGAACAGGCCACCGAGTGACCAGCCCATCACATAGGCCGGTTCATCCAGGCTTTCCGCGATGTCGGCCCAGACCGCGTCGAAGTCCAAAGGCAGCGCGCTGTGCAGGCTTTGCCCATGGCCGGGCAGATCGACGCAGTGCACGCGGAAATGCTGGCTGAGACCCGGCAGCAGCGGCGCGAAAATGCCGCTGTGCATGGCCCAGCCGTGCAGCAGGATCAGGTTCGGCCCGTTTCCGCTGGCGCTGATATGCAGGCTCATGGCTGGCCGCCGATGGCCTGCAGGGCTTCCACCAGGCGCTCGATGTGTTCCGGCTGATGCAGGGCGGTGAGCGTGATGCGCAGGCGCGCTTTGCCCTGCGGCACGGTCGGCGGGCGGATGGCGCTGAGCCAGAAACCGCGTTCACGGAGGCGTTCGGCCATATGCAGGGCGTTTTCGTTGCCGCCGGCCATCAGCGCGTGGATGGCCGACTGCGACGGCAATACCGGCAGACCGGCCTCGGCGGCGAGGGCATTGAAGTGTTGGATATTCTGTTGCAGGCGGGCGTGGTGTTCCGGTTCCTGCTGCAGGCACTGCAAGGACTGCGATAACGCGCAGGCCATGGCCGGTGCCGGCGCGGTGCTGAATAAATACGGCCGCGCGGTTTCCACCAGATGATTGATGATGTCCGCGTTCGACAGGATCAGCGCGCCTTGGCCACCAAGCGCCTTGCCGGCCGGAATGATCAACAGCGGCACATCGGCGGCGCCGAACTGCGCCGCCTGCAGGCTGCCCAGGCCGGTATCGCCCAGCACGCCGACGCCATGCGCGTCATCGATCATCAGCGTGGCCTTGGTCTTGCCGGCGATGCGCGCCAGTTCCGGCAGGTTGGCGGCGTCGCCGTCCATGCTGAATACGCCGTCGCTGATCAAAAAGGCCAGGCTGCCATCGGCTTCGGCGCAGCGTTTTTCAGCCGCCGCCATGTCCTGGTGCGGGTAGCGCTTCACATGGCAGCCGGAAAAGCGCGCGCCATCCAGCAGGCAGGCATGGTTCAGTTTGTCCTGCACGCAGACGGCGTTTTCGTCGAGCAGGGTCTGCAGCACGCCGATATTGGCCAGGTAGCCGCTGCCCACATACAGGCAGGCCTCATAACCGAACAGCTCGGCGGCTTGGCGTTCGAGCGCCTGGTGGGCTGAAAAATAGCCGGTCACCAGGGCCGAGCCGGCGCTGCCGGTGCCGAATTGCCGCACGCCGTTGATGAACGCGGCGCTGACCCCGGGGTGCTGCGCGAAGCCGAGGTAATCGTTGCTGGAGAAGTTCAACAGCCGTTGCCCGCCGACCTGCGACCAAACACCGTCGCGCGCGGCATGCACGCGCCGCTCCCGGTGCAGATGCCGTTGCCCGCGCAGCAGCGCGCTGGCGCGCAGCGAGTCAATCAGGTTCATGGTTCAGGCGGCGCAGTCGCGTTCCTCGCACAGCACGTCGGCATGTACGGTTTTGCTTTCCTCGACCACGGGCATGCCTTCAATGCCGAGCTTGGCGAATAAGGCCTGATCGGCTTCAACGTCGGGATTGCCGGTGGTCAGCAGTTTTTCGCCGTAGAAAATGGAGTTGGCGCCGGCCAGGAAACACAGGGCCTGCAGTTCTTCGCTCATCTCGGCGCGGCCGGCCGACAGACGCACCATCGAGTCCGGCATCAGGATGCGTGCGGCCGCGATAGTGCGCACGAATTCGAACGGATCGAGCAGGGCGGTGCCGTGCAAGGGCGTACCCTGCACCTGCACCAGGCGGTTGATCGGCACCGAGCCGGGATGTTCGGGCAGGTTGG